>JAQWQN010000190.1 GCA_029244465.1 Pseudomonadales bacterium | reverse complement strand
CGAGTACCAAGAGGCGGGGGACTGTTGGCGAGTCACCACGGCATCGGGTGAAGCATTGAGCAGTCGTTTTCTGGTCATGGCGACAGGGTGTCTGTCCGTTCCGAATTGGCCTGATATTCCGGGTCGCGACGATTATAAGGGGCGCGTGATTCACACCGGCTTATGGCCGCATGAGCCGGTCGACTTTTCGGGTCTAAAAGTTGGCATCATCGGAACCGGTAGTTCTGCGGTGCAGTCGATACCGGAGCTTGCATCCAGCGCAGAGACGCTCTATGTCTTTCAACGCACACCGGTTTATACCTTTCCTGCAGGCAATCACGAGCTTTCCGACGATTTCAGAAACGACATCAAAGCGCAGTATGGCGATATACGTGAGCTGCAGCGCAGCTCTATGGCCGGGATGGCGTTGTATGGCGTGATGGGACGGTTACAAGAGATCGCGGACGTAAATATCAAAGATCTTTCCGACGCTGAACGTCGGGAGCGACTCGCCGAAGAAGGACTGCCTTCGATACGGCGTTATCCGGATGTCATGGTCGATCTTGCTGCGAACGAAATCGCCTGTGAACTCTACCGAGAGTACATCCGCGAGGTGGTGGTAGATGAAGACGCGGCGCAAAGTTTGCTACCGCTTGGCTATCCGATTGGTTGTAAGCGCCAAGTCATCGATATTGGCTATTACGAAGCGTTTAACCAAGACAACGTTCGTCTGGTGGATCTGCGTAAAGAACCTCTTAATCAAATTAACGCGACTGGCGTCCAGACCCAGGCTCAACAATATGATGTGGATGTTCTTATCTATGCCACGGGCTTCGATGCGATGACGGGGGCGCTGGCGGCGGTCGACATACGTGGCCGCGAAGGTCTGGCCCTGAAGGAAAAGTGGCAAGATGGCCCGCGCAGTTACTTGGGTTTGCAAATTGCTGGTTTTCCGAATCTGTTCACGGTAACCGGCCCAGGTAGTCCATCAGTACTGTCTAATATGATCTGTTCGATTGAACAACATTGTGACTGGATTGTGGATGGTCTTGACTACCTGAGGTCAAATAATCTGCGCACTATCGAGGCGAGCGAGGACGCAGAAGATGCCTGGGTTGAACATGTTAACGAGGTGGCGGAAGGAACTATGCTAACGACGCCAAGCTGTGCCTCTTGGTATCTCGGCGTCAACATACCGGGCAAACCACGGGTCTTCATGCCCTATGTGGGTGGGGTTGGTAACTACCGTGATCACTGTGCATCGATCGCTGCAGAGGGATACAAGGGCTTTAAGCTCGGCTGATCGTGCATGGATCAAGTGCGAGAAAAGTTACTCACAGAGCGCGCGGCTATTGTGACTGCGTTAGAAACGAATGATCACAAACCAGTAGAGCTCGACCAGACCGCAGTGGGGCGACTGACGCGTATGGATGCAATGCAAGCGCAAGCACTCGCGCAGAATGTGAGGCGACGCCGGCAACAGCGGGTTATGGCGATTGCTAAAGCGTTGCTACGGATAGATGAAGATGAATACGGTTATTGTCTGAGTTGTGCCGATACCATGGATCCTAAGCGGTTAGAAATCGATGCGACCGCCGAGTACTGTGTTGCGTGTGCGGAAAAGGAGGGTCTATGAGGACCAAGTGCGTTGTGTTCATTGCCACGTTATGGATTCTAAACGTTGCTGAAGCTGCGGAAGATCGTTATCAGGTGATGGCCAAAGAGCTCCTGCGTGAGCTTGTGGCTATTGATACAACGGAACCAACCGGCGACAACACGGTTGCGGCAAACTTATTGGCAGCTCGATTGCTAGCGGCCGGCTTGCCTGAGGCCGATGTGCAGGTCATCGAATCAGCTCCGAAGAAGGGTAATCTTGTTGCTCGTTTGAGGGCGAGCAATCCGCAAAAGCGGCCAATCTTGTTGCTCGCGCACATGGATGTCGTTACCGCCCATCCTGAGGATTGGACCTATCCGCCATTTGAGATGACCGAGATCGATGGCATCTGGTACGGCCGCGGTGTGACTGATGATAAAGATGAGGTCGCCATCCATGCGGTAAATCTGATTCGTTGGAAAGAAGAGAAGGTCAACTTCAATCGCGACATCATTATCGCTCTCACCGCTGATGAAGAAGGGGGGCCAGACAACGGCCTACAGTATTTGCTTGCTCACCATCGCGAGTTAGTTGACGCCGCCTTTGCGATCAATGAAGGCGGTGGCGGTGTCATGCAAGACGGGGAACGCCAGGTCAATGGGGTACAAGCCGCTGAGAAGGTGTATCAAAGCTTCACCTTAGGCGTAAAGAATCCAGGTGGACACAGTTCTCGTCCACGCAAAGACAATGCAATTTATCAACTCGCACGGGCATTAATTGCGATTGAAGCACTGCAGTTTCCGGTTGAGATGAATGAAGTGACACGTTCTATGTTGACCCAGATGAAGGGATCGTTGGCGCCTGAGCAAGCGGCAGCGATTGATGGGGTAATGCTATCTCCACCAGATGAAGAGTCTGTTGAGCTGTTGTCTGCTGATACGTCTATCAATTCCTTGCTACGCACTACGTGTGTGGCAACGGAACTCGACGGCGGGCATGCTGAAAATGCGTTGCCACAAACTGCGCAGGCGACGGTTAATTGTCGGATGATGCCAGGACGGACAATGACGGAAACTCGGCTCGCGTTGATCGAAGCGATGGCAGATGCAGAGGTGTCTGTGACACCGGTAAAAGTCGCGAACCTGAGCCCAGCGTCACCCCTCACGGAAGAAGTCATGGATCCGATCTATCGTGTCACGCAGCAGATGTGGCCTGGTGTGATCGTGGTGCCTGCTATGAGCACTGGTGCCACCGATGGCCTTTTTTTGCGCCAGGTCGGTATTCCGGTTTACGGCACATCGGGCATCTTTACCGAAAGGTCCGGGAGCGGTGCACATGGTCAAAACGAACGAATTCATGCCCAGAGCTTCTATGACGGGCTTGAATATCTTAATCGTTTGGTGCGCGAATTTGCGACGAATTAAAGTACCTTGGTGGGCGAAGATTTGCGCAAAATTGCTGCTCTCGAGAATTCCGTTTTCCTATGCACTGTTTGCCCGCTTTGGCGCCTTCAGGCATGGACGAATGGCAGATGTCGGCTATGCGTTAGCGGTCTTTCAAGACCATCTTTCCAGAGCCGGACTGGGTACGTTGCAAGGCAAGGTCTGTCTAGAACTGGGCCCTGGCGACTCTATAACAAGTGCGCTATTGGCTAAAGGCGCTGGTGCGACGAAGAGCTTTTTGGTGGACGTGGGCGCCTATGCGTGCGAACAAGTTGAGGTCTACGTGTCCCAAGTTCCGGTGCTCGTTGCTGCAGGATTGCCGTGCCCGAGTCTGGACGATGCGCAATCCAACGCGGATGTCCTGGCGCGTATGGACGCGCAATATCTCGTCCACGGGCTCGCGTCTCTGAAGACGATTCCAGACAACTCTATTGATTTTATTTGGTCTCAGGCAGTGCTCGAACACATTCGCGTGCATGAATTTTTTGACACGCTGGCTGAACTGTATCGCGTGATGGAAGTTGGCGGTATTGCCTCGCATCGTGTGGACCTGCAGGATCACTTGGATCACTCATTGCATAATCTTCGCTTCTCGAGCGCTTTTTGGGAGCGAGATTGGTGGGCAGATTCGGGTTTTTACACCAACCGTCTACGTCGCAATGAAATTTTGCGGTGTATGACCGACGCCGGGTTTACGATTGTTGCGGTGAGTAGTGATCGGTTTTCACGCCTGCCCTTACCAAGACATAAGCTGGCAGCTGAATTTAGAACCATTGAGGACGAGGAGTTGGGTGTCCGGGGTTTCAACGTATTGCTGATGAAAGGGCGGGGAGGGTCATGGTCAAGCCATTAGATAACGTCAGGGTGCTCGATATAGGGACACTCTTGGCGGGGCCCTGGGGGGCAACTTTGCTGGGCGATTTTGGCGCAGAAGTCATTAAGGTGGAACAGCCGGGGATTGGCGATGCGCTGCGTGGTACCTCAAAGGAGGGCGAGGCGGGCAATCCATTACATTGGTTGGTGGATGCTCGCAATAAGAAGTCTATTACGCTGAACCTGCGCGTCGCCGAGGGTCAGGAGATCTTGCGATCGCTGGTCGAACATGCGGACGTGCTGATCGAAAATTTTACCCCAGGAACTCTGGAAAAATGGAATCTTGGTTGGGAGGTGCTCAAGGCCATTAACCCGCAGCTGATAATGGTCAGAGTATCCGGTTACGGGCAAACGGGACCCTATGCAAATCGGCCAGGCTATGACCGCATCGCCCTTGGCTTTTCTGGGTATATGTACCCGACAGGGTTTCCTGATCGCTATCCCGTGCGGCCTGCGTTTCCTACGGCGGACTACAATACGGCCACCTTCGGCGCCTATGCGGCGATGTTGGCGCTCTATCAGAGAGATGCGAATGGTGGCACCGGGCAGATGATCGATCTCGCGCTGTACGAACCGCCCTTTCGGATTACGGCAAGTTTGGTCGCTGGTTGGGAAAAGACTGGTCAGAACCGGGAAAGGATCGGCAACCGGAATCCAGGCTTCGCCCCCGCAGGTACCTTCGAGACCAATGATGGGCGCTATGTCCAGATAGCAGCTGGAGGCGATAATGTCTGGCAGAGGCTCGCTAAGATCATGGGTGGGATAGCGTTAGCTGAGGATAAACGGTTCCTGAAGAGCCGAGATCGGATCAAACGCGCGGACGAATTAGAGCGTTTGCTGGGCGATTGGATACAGAGTCGTTCGTTCGAAGACATCGAACGTCAGTTGGTCGCAGCCGGGGTGCCAGTCGGTGGCATCTACCGCGCTGAGGACATTGCGCAGGATCCGCATTATCGAGCGAGAGATAGCTTGATCGAAGTTGAAGACGCGGAACAAGGTACGATCACCATGCCGGGTGTTGTACCTAAACTCTCGGAGACGCCAGGTTCGGTGGAATGGACCGGCCCGAAACTAGGCGCTCACAATGAGGAGATCTATGGTGATTTGCTCGGCAAGGGCATCGACGATCTCGCTGATTTAGCGTCGCGCGGGATTATCTAAAGTGGCTAGAGTGGATTGAGTCGTTGATCTCAATATGGGCGGGGTGATCCGCAACGCTTCGGTTCAGCCATGGCATCGGGGTTGCGCACCTGGTTGGGTGGGTGTCTAGTTTTGATGATTCATGAAGGTTTTGGCAGCGGTGGCGACGGCGCGTGCGCAATCGCCCGGGGTTTTGCCTCCGGCGAATAGGTCTTTGCATGGACCACTGTAGATGCCTGGTTGGTGTTCACCGATCCAGGCTTGCAACTCGCCAAAAATTGCCGGGTCGTCGCCCTGGAAAGTGACGTTGACAATAACCTCGTTTTTGAGGGTCAGTTCAAACGTATCGGTCGCCGTATAAGCCATCGCTTTGCCGAAATCGTCTGTGACCGTTATTTTGCAAGTTGCCACATTGCCCGTTTGTGTGCAGGGGCGACGTGTCTGAATTTTGTAGTGTGCCCCGACCGCCCACCCTTGGTAATACAGCACGCGCTCTATGTCTTCGCGGCTGGCGGCGGCCACGGCGTGTCTAAGCTGCTCTTCATCCCAGGAATAGAAAGCGTCGATGAACTGGTCAGCCACAGCGGCAGTCGACGCGCTGGTGCTGTCCGCGGATTCTGGTGAACAGGCACTCAGCAGGAGCACTAGCACAAGGATCGAGCGCATTAGGGTCTAGCCCTCTTGAGTCTAATGTGCTGTTATCTTAGTTCATTTTATGACTACTGTATGTGCCACAGAAACTGCGAGAGATCATGACAACAATGCCGAAACCAACTCTCGATCGAGTGATCTACTTCGCCTTACAGCCAATGCTGGCCAGTGGTGTGTTGGTTTTTTGGTATTTCAACCAAGACCTGGCGAGCGGCTATATTCTGTCCATCCTAATCATCAATATTGTCCTTGCGCTGGTCGAGCATTGGCGTCCTGCAAGGCCGGATTGGGTGCAGCGTTGGCGTGAGAAAAGTCGCAATATTGTGTTGGTCGTGATTCTTATCATGGGTGCTGGACTCGTTGTTGGCTTTTACGACTCGAGTCTGCGCGGACCGCTGGCTGACCTGCGACAAACGCTCGGCATCGACTTCTGGCCGCATCAATGGCCGTTGTTAGTGCAGGTCTTTATGGTCTTTTTCCTGAGCGAATTCATTTGGTATTGGATGCATAGAGCTGAGCATCGCTGGGATCTTGTTTGGCGTGTCTCTGGGCATGGCGCACATCATGCATTTAAGCATCTCGGTGCGATCAATTTTGGTGCGAATCATCCCTTGGAGCTGTTTTTCATCGCACTACCGAGTGCTTTAGTTGAGCTCTTTTTCGGGGTCGGGCTCGCTGCTGCCGGAGCTGCAGCGTTCTCGGTTACGCAAGCGTCGATCGCCCATTCGAATATACGGATGAATACTAATGTTGTCGGCTGGCTCTTCACGACCAACCGATATCACATACATCATCATTCCTCGATACTCGAGGAGAGCAATACGAATTATGGTTGTTCTGCGATTGTTTGGGACCGGGTTTTCGGTACCTTTGAAGACGCAGGAACTGTTGATACAGGGACGGGTCCAACTGAACCCTCACTTTGGCAAAAGTTCATTATGCCCGTGCGTGAACCTGATGATACAGCGACCGCGCCGAGCAATCTGGTCGCCTAGAACCCGTTCAGTGAGATCGCGTATACTGTCCGGCTTATTTCAGAAAACTGTTTAGGGGAGAGTTATGGCGGTTTCAATAGATCCGGCGACTGGACTGAAAGTATTTAGCACTCGCGCTGCGAAAGCGACTGACAAGATCGTCGGTACAGGCTATGGCACTGTTGATGATCAATCGCTCAAGACACTGCCAGAACAACCCGCCGGAGCTGTTTTTAACGCCAATGAGCAAGCGACCTACCGAGATTTTAAAGAGTCGCGACGCGGTGCCGCGGATTATATGACAATGGATGGCGAGTTCTCACGATACTTGGAGGATGTCTACTCGGGAGATCCTGTCGAGCGCGACGCGTTGGATGATGAATGCGAAATTCTTGTTGTTGGTGCCGGATTCGCTGGCTTATTGCTGTGGCACAAACTCAGCAATGCAGGCTTTAAGGATGTCAGATTTTGCGAGAAGGGCGGTGACGTTGGCGGTACATGGTATTGGAACCGCTATCCCGGTATTGCCTGCGATGTAGAGGCTTACAGCTATTTACCGTTGCTTGAAGAGATGGGCTATGTGCCCTCTATGAAGTTTGCCTCAGGCTTTGAGATTATGGAGTACTGCCAGAACATGGCGGAAAAATTTGGTTTCTATGACCATTGTCTCTTTCACACAACGGTAGATAGAACCGAGTGGGACGAGGACACCTCGCGGTGGACGGTTCACACGGACCGCGGTGACACGATGAAAGCGCGCTACGTCGTCCTCGCAAATGGCATCCTGACGACCCCACAACTTGCCAAAATCAAAGGCATGGAAACCTACAAGGGAGACTCATTTCATACCTCCCGTTGGGACTACAACATTGACTTGACCGGCAAGCGGGTCGGTATTATCGGGACGGGCGCCACCGCTGTTCAAGTTATTCCTGAAATCGCGAAGGTTGTGCAGGACCTCTATGTGTTCCAACGCACACCGTCAACGATTGATGTACGCGATCAGCGCGAGACGACGGCTGAAGAGCGCACACAGTGGGCAGGAGAAGAAAACTGGGCGAAAAAACGCCGCGCGCGATTTGCCAAAATCTCAACCGGTCGAACGGCACTGCAAGCGAATGACGACTATTTATCTGGCAAGGTCGCAGACTTTAAAGAACGCAAGGAGTACGACCGTGCGTTGAGCGCAGAAGAGATGATTCAGAAGCAGCTCGATTCGAACTTTCGAATTATGGAGCAAATCCGTGCACGTGTGGACACGATTGTTGCAGATCCGACAACCGCAGCAGCGTTAAAGCCTTACTATCCCTACGGTTGTAAGCGCCCCACTTTTCACGATGGATTCCTACCGACGTTTAACAAACCCAATGTCCACCTGGTTGATACGGCACCAATCGGCGTGTCCGAAATTAACGAACAAGGCGTTGTTCATGAAGGTGTGCAATATGACCTTGATGTCCTGATCTATGCGACCGGATTTAAGTGGATGGCAACGTCGACCTTCAACATGATCAAGGGGCGTGGCGGGCGTACTCTGAGTGAAAAGTGGCGGGAAGAAGGCACTAAAACGTTCTTAGGATTGCATAGCCACGGCTTCCCGAACCTATTGATTGTCAGCGGCCCGCAAGGGGGTGGTGGCACGTTCAACTTTACCAATGCCATTGAACAGCATGGCGACTATGTTGTGTGGTTATTGGAAACCATGCGTGAACAAGGCATGCATGTGGTTGATGTGGAAACAGAACCAGAGGAACGTTACGCCGAGCATTGCAAACAAGCGGATATCGCCTCGGCGCCGCTGAGGGATTGCATCACTTATTACAACGGACATGGTGATGCAGAGCCTGGCAGTCTTGCCTATTACGGTGGTGGGCGTTGGCATAAGTACCGAGTTGCCGCCCAAGAATCGCTTGCTCCCTATATTTTCGAGCGCGCTAGCTCCTGAAACTAGTGCTGGATGACGCTATAGTCCGATTGAAAAAATCGGACTAAGGTGTCATCAATGGATCAAGACTTATTGCCGGTGAAAGGTTCACCGGGCTCTCCCTACACTCGTAAAATGCTCGCTGTTCTGCGTTACCGTCGTATTCCCTATCGATATGTGCAGGGTGGTCACGATGTGGAAGATGACTTGCCCACGCCCAAAGTACAGCTGGTGCCGATTGTCTATTTCAGGGATGACCAGGGTGAATGGTCGGCAGAAGTCGACAGCTCGCCCATTATTCGCCGATTGGAAGCAGAGTATCCGGGTCGTTCCATCATACCCACAGATCCAGTGATTGCCTTTATTGACTTTTTGTTGGAAGACTATGGCGATGAATGGCTGACGAAAGCGATGTTCCATTATCGTTGGTACTACGCAGCTGATATCGACATGGCTGGTAGCGTGTTACCCCATTATGGTGACGTCACCGCGTCGGACGAACAGCTTAGTACCATGAAACAGGTGTTTTCTGATCGACAGATTTCTCGCCTCTATGTCGTTGGTTCCAACGACACGACGGCTGTTGTGATAGAAGATGCTTACAAACGATTCCTAGAATGTCTGAATAGTCATCTAAAGAGTCACCCGTTCATTATGGGCCAGAGACCTGGATCCGCGGATTTTGGTTGTTTTGGGCAGCTAACGCAGCTTACGCAATTTGATCCAACGCCGTCTCAGGTCGCCATTGCGGATTATCCAAGAATTCATGCCTGGGTCAGCAAGATGGAAGATCAATCCGGCTGGGAGCCTGCGTCTGACGGTTTTATCCAAGCAGCTGCCGTCCCCGCGACGCTTAAAGCAATTCTGAAAGAGCTTGGTCGTACGTACGTGCCGGTGATGTTGGCTAATGCGCAGGCATTGGAGTCGGGCGCTGACACCGCCGAAACCGAAGTTGAAGGCAAGCCTTGGGTACAGGAACCTTTTCCCTATCAAGGCAAGTGCCTGCAGTGGTTACGGATCGAGTACGCACGCCTAAGCGGCGAGGACCGTTCGCGAGTGGACGCTATTCTGAGTGGTACTGGTTGTGAAATGCTGGTGCGGGAGATGTCACCTAATGAGTGAAGACGATGGTGTTGTGACGACGGAACGTGACGGACACGTCTTTGTGATGACGGTTGATCGCGTAGATAAAATGAATGGCTTCACGCCGAGTCTTTTTGACCAACTGGCGAACGCGATGGCTGAATTAGATCAGGACCCAGAGCTCTGGGTTGGTGTGGTTGCTTTTGCGGGTAAACACACAACCGCTGGTCTGGACCTGCCGAAGTTCTTTGGCCCTAATGCAGCTTCGAGCGGTCGTGGCGATGATCAGGTCGATGCGTTCTCCTTGTACAAGCGTTGTTCGAAGCCGGTGGTTATGGCTGTACAGGGCATAACGTTCACCATCGGCATAGAGATGAT
>JAQWQN010000185.1 GCA_029244465.1 Pseudomonadales bacterium | reverse complement strand
CGCGCCTCTCGATGGCAAACGGCAAATGGCAAAGATTATTGCGCGCCTTACCATAATACTGAATAAGCACAGCCGCTCTCGCCGCACCACCTGGTAGTCGAACCGACGACAGTGAAGCAATGAGGAAATTGTACAGCGGATACGGTGTCGCCTCAGCGACTCTCGCTGGAGATTACCTGTACATTGGTGGCCTCACTGCGTTCAATGATGACGGATCCGTGTACGCGCCTCTCGATGGCAAACGGCAAATGGCAAAGATTATTGCGCGCCTTACCATAATACTGAATAAGCACGACGCCAACGCCACCCACATTGTAAAAGTGAATTCATTCGTCACAGATTGGAACGAGTTCAATATGGGTTACCCACTGCTTGTAGCGTGGTTTGACGAGCAAGGTGCGGAATATGCATCAGGTACCGCAGTCGGCGTGACCTCGCTTGCCGCAGCGGGTCTCGTTGTTGAAATAGACTTTGTTGCCTACCTTGGCGAATAGCCTGGTCGACACCTCATGGAGAACACCGTAGCGGAAGTATTTCAAGAACAGCGGGCAGCAAAGGCCTGAACAGACAAAACCTTGCATGCCTGAAGAACTCTTTTCAATGATACGTGTACTCCGGCAAGCAGAGAAAAAACCGCTTGCACTAAATTCTTCGTCGGTACTTACCCTGAACGAGACACGTTGCGCATCAGCACAAACACCACCGACAGTATCACTGCAAACATTACAAACATCGTCAAAAGTCCGGGGTAACAAACGGATTGCTACCCCGGCTCTGCCAGCGCAGGCTGCGGTAAGTGGGGTCCAAAATAAGGGCCAGAATTGCGATGTGGAAAATCACCGAACCGTTCATTAATGCAAGTGATCCATTGCCGCATACTGGTTAATCGCTCATCGTTTGCGGTGCTTCAAAAAGTCATGCTGGCCCGGATTCTAGGCAGCGCTCAGTCTGAATAGAGCGTCACTTCGTATCCAGTGTATTTCCGGATATTGATAACGCCGCAATCCAAAATCCAGTACTGGGCTTTGATGCCTAAGAGAGTGCCTTCGACCTCCGGTATTTTGTCGAGGTTCACACTTTTTACCTTCTCGGGATACTCCGTCACTGGATAATGAAACTCATGAAGCTCACGAGTGGGGCGTGGCTCGAAGCCCTCAGGAGCAATCTCCTCGATCATGCCCATGAGTGTATCGGCGGCTTGCTGGATATCGCCCTCGGGCGATTTCTCTTTCAGCATGCGCATCCAATGTGTTTTGTCTTGAAAATTCTTGGCCAGTTGAATCTCTAGAAGCCCGACATCCCTTCTGCTGGGCATTTCTCCCAGGGGGATAGCCCGCACAGCGCCCTGATCCATCCAGCGGCTAGGTACATTCTGACGCCGCGTGATGCCCACTTTAAAACCCGAGGTCAGACTGATGTAGAGCACATGGGGTTTGAAACAGACCCGCTGCGCGAAGGCCTCATCCCGGCATGGCTTCTCCGTGTTGAAGTAGTGGCACAGTTCCGGCTTTATCATGCAGATGTCGGTTTCCGGCAACTTTTGGCTGCAGGGGAAGCAGTAACCTTGATTGAAGGTCTTCTTGGTTTTTCGACCACATGCAACGCAACGGATGTTGCCTTCAAAAGTGATACGCACCTGCTTACCAAGCAACGCGTTAACCACCAGTTCGTCTGCACGTGCTGTGCAATCAAAGCAACCATCCATTAAATGGTAAGTCACTGGATCCGTGGCCTCAGTACGCATTTTAGAAAAAGTTCCGGACCAGATTTCGTGCATATAAAACTCTACTTGCTGATAAGTGATGTGACGATGGCATGTTTGTTCGGATCTTCCAATGCACAAATCAAAAATCCATTCGAATGCGGACGATGCCTGCATGCTAAAGGTCTCATCGGTATCGAGGGCTGACCTGTAGAGGCGCAATAATTGGTTCATGCGCGTCACAAATGGTCCTTTCAAGATTAACGAAATTCTAGACCCACTAACCCGGCTTCCAATAAAAAGTTTTAGCCCATGCGGTTGACCTCTTTGCTGCCCCGCGATCTGATTTGACGCGCAGTCTTCTACCCACATCGCTCGGGCAAAACGCTTTTCCTGTTTCGTACTATTTTCAGCAAACTGTTTTGATACTCAGTTGGCCGTCCGAAAAACCAATAAAGAACATCGTCGTAAAAGGACGACGGTTATGTTTTCACTTACAATTTGGCTCTAACAACAAAAAAGATTCGCTTTATCATGCGACCGATGGAAAATGCTAAGTCCAAGCCTCGCGTATCTGTCATTGTCCCGCTCTTCAATGAGGAAGAGTGCATTGGTTTGCTGGTCGACAAAATCTTCCACGAAATGCGGACGCTGGCGTGCAGTTTTGAGGTGGTTCTTGTCGATGACGGCAGTTCAGATGACACGCTCGTGTTAGCACGTGCATTAGTGGCTCAAAACCCGGAACTCAGAGTTGTCTCCTTTCGCCGCAACTACGGTCAAACACCTGCCATGGCGGCAGGTATTGACTATGCTCGCGGCCAAATATTAGTGACTATGGATGGCGATTTGCAGAACGACCCCGCAGATATTGGCGCATTTCTTAACAAAATTGACGAAGGCTACGATCTCGTGGTTGGTTGGCGACACAAGCGCCAGGACAAGCTCTTTTCACGAAAAATCCCTTCTATCGTCGCCAACAAACTCATCGCACACACCACGGGCGTGCCCATCAAGGACAATGGCTGCTCGTTAAAAGCCTATCGTGCAGACGTTATTAAGCGTGTCCCACTTTATGCAGAGATGCACCGCTTTATACCCGCCATGAGTTCGATGGTCGGGATCAAACTGCACGAAATGAAAGTTCGCCATCACCCTCGACAATTTGGCGAATCTAAGTATGGGCTTTCGCGAATTTACAAGGTTGCCTTAGACTTGTTGGCCATTAAAACTATTTTATCGACGATATCCAAACCCCTGCACTATTTTGGGAAGTTTGCCATTGTCTTCGCCCTCGTAGGCGTCGTTGCTACTCTGTTTAGTGTGTCCCAAAATTCAATGATCGCTTTCTCAATTTCGACGCTTTGTTTTGTCAGTGCGTTAATTTGGCTATTCTGGGGTATCTTGTGCGAGCTTCTAGTGCATACAGGTGACAAACTAGATTTTACAAAGCTCAGCCGCTCACGCGCCGGCCAGTAAGGAGTCTATGTCAATGTCAAGCTTAGAACTTTCGGTTGTCGTTCCTATTGTTGAACGTAGCGAAGAGTTATTACAGCTGAACGCAGCGTACCTAAAAAACATCGCCGCCTGCTCAGAGGCTTACGAGGTCATCTACGTACTCGATCGATGTGCGGATAGCGTTGAGAAAATGATAGACACGACTATATCAAATAACCGCTCCTGTAAAAAAATTAGGCTACCCAAATTCTTCGGTGACGCCACTGCGCTATCGACTGGCTTGTCTGCCAGCTCTGGTTCTAACATCCTGATCCTCACGCCCTATGGGCAGATTGCGCCAGAGGAAATCCCCAACGTTATCGCCGGTCTAGCGGAACATGATGTTGTCATTGCACAACGCATACGCACAGGTGAACCATGGTTCAATCGTGTCCAGGCTAAAGCATTTAGTTTCCTGGCAAATAGCGTTGTTGTTGATCTAGGCATCGCTGACGTGACGTGTGAAGTTCGGGCTTTACGCAGGCGCGTGACGGAGGAAATTGACCTGTATGGCGATATGAATCGATTCTTACCTCAGCTTGCCTATCGCCTGGGCTTTAACATTGGGGCCGTTGCGGTCAAACCGGCGCACACAGATAGGTCTCTAAAAGTCTATGCCCCCGGCACCTATATGCGCCGTCTATTGGATATCCTGACTGCTCTCTTCTTAATTCGGTTCACTAAAAAACCATTGCGCTTCTTTGGGTTTGTCGGTGCCACAACCTTTCTCATGGGTGCTCTCGTTTTGAGTTGGGTTACCTTCGAAAGGCTCGCATACGGGGTCCAATTGGGCGACCGCCCAGGCCTGTTCCTGGGAGCTCTCGGCATTGTATTGGGCCTTCAAATCGTTGCTGTGGGGCTTGTCGGCGAGATCATTATCTTTTCCCATGCCAAGGACTTACCGGAATACAGGGTGGCAGAGGTTATTGAGTACCAAAAAAATACTCGACAATGAGTTTGCGAAAATTCTGACCATCTGCGCACAAAAGGTCTCTCAGGCTGACCTTTCAGCGCTAATCGACACCGCCCTTAGCGAGCCCTCGCACAGCGGACAAGTTGAAGCATCCAGATCAAAACACGCTTGCCGCTAAAACCTGACGCTTGCCGCTAAAACCTGAAAGGCGAGCCAGTCAAGGCGCCGGCCGAAGAAGCATGTCGACCACTAGACCCGGTGGTCAACCCTTCGCTGGTTAGCATTACTGCGTTTTTCTCGACTAACCTGCAACCCGCTTCCCACTCGTTTTAGTATCCCACCAACGACCCCACACGCACCCGACCCGAATGCGATGTATTTCTTTCCAGTGTCATACGGTCTAAACCCAATGCTCGAAGATCGACCCAAGTGCCCTCGCCAAAGGCAATTCAAGCAGGCAGTGCCTATTCAACCCAACACCTGGTGTCTTTTCGGTGTTCGCAATTCGCAGTTCGTTAAACCCAATAAAACCCCAGAAAAAACTGCGCAGACTTTCTGATCGCAACTAGGATGATGCAAGTAGGCACGAGTATTTCTGTACGCCGCGACCAGGCTTACGCACAATACGCTCCAGCAGCACCAACGTTTTTTGAAATTTCGAGGCTTTACGCTTGGCACAAGTAACGTCCACACGGTTGACTCTCCATCGAGCTTGCCTGCTCCTCGTCATAATTTTTACGGCCTCACAAAGTTATGCAGACGCATTAGCGACACATGCACACGTGGAGACACTCGCTCGCACGCAACTGATGTGGAATCAACAACCGCTGCCTGCCTATACCACCGGCAAGCCGGAAATCAGTATCCTGAAGTTCACCATTCCAGCAGGCGCTCAGCTCCCCCTGCATAAGCATCCCTATGCCAATGCAGGCGTGATATTAAGCGGCGTGTTAAGCGTCTATACCGAGCAAGGCGAAACCCGCCACCTGCAGGCAGGAGACGCATTGATCGAGCTGGTGAATATTCCCCACTATGGTATCAACAATGGCGATTCGCCCACTGTGGTGGTGGTATTTTATGCCGGTGAAGCTGATCAAGCGGTCACCGAGTTGGTCACAAAGTGACAGCGGGTATTGCCCGCTCAACCAGACGCTGAAGCAATCGCTGTGCCCATATGTTTTCAGCCGGCGCCTCCACTGAAGACGTAGCTGCAGTGCATGCTCAATTGGGCCAACTCACTTCCGAGCCGATACACTAGCCAGCCGTTTGCTCAGGTTTTGCCCTGGACGCGCAAAAATTTGTCGAAATTGACTCACCGCGATTCGGCCACAATGGCTGAGTCACTTTGTTCCGCCCAAAGGAATTACTCCGATTCGACGTCGTCACGCCATTGGATGCAACAAAACCCTGGGCTTTTTTTCACAAGGTAGACCCGGGTCTGCAGTTGAGTATTGCTGAAACGAGCGATCTGGCAGAAATTGCAACCCGCGTGGCAGAGGCAGGCCTCGGTCACACCATAGCTCACAGCTCTGGATAGAGCCACGCTGTGTTGGTTGGCCGGTGCCTATTTTCCATCTCCTAGGACTTCAGGCTAACGGTCCCTTTTGTCTTCAAAGATTCATTGCCTTCATATCAGTAGGTTAAAAATTCAGCCGCCATCGCGACCTGAACACCTGCCAGTGTGTAAAGGGGAAATTCATTCCCCGCAAACGCAAATGTGCGCTCTTCTCGCTCGCCGTTAAGCATGCGACGCACAATCGACAGACGCCACCCTGCACGCATTGTTTGTATCAATTGCGGGCCGTGAGAAGCATAGTGCCAATCGATTTCTAGCAGTGCTGCACGAGCTAGATCGTTTTCCAGCAGCGCAAGGTTGCGAGACAGGAAGAAATCCCCACCGAAGGTGTCGCCGCCAAAGAACAAGCGATTAGTCTCATCATAAAGAGACAAACCATCGGGTGAGTGGGACACGGTATGCAAAACTTTGAACTGCCTGTTGCCGAGGTCAAGCACGTCTCCATCCTGCAGAAAACGAATGCCATCACGTGGAAACGGCCTCGTTGCAAAGGTTGCCGGATCAAAGTCCGGCGGCACTTCAACGCCTTCATGTGGGGTCAGTTCAGACCAATATACTTCGAATCCAACCGCGACACCTTCAGTCAGCTTGCGAATCGCCCATTCATCTTTGATGATCCAAGCCTCGTCAAAATCTGCATTCCCGCCATTGTGATCGAGATGGTTGTGACTATTAACGACCATAAGAGGCACGCTCCCTCGATCGAGCGCAAGTCGTAATTCGGAAACCGCTTGACCGATGCTGGCAATACCCATACCTGTGTCGTATAGAACGTCCTTTTCCGAGCCCACAATGAGAAAGGAATTTACTTTTTCACGGTGACCCGGTTCCCACAATGCATACACGTCATTCGGCAAAGCGATAATTTCAAACCACTTCGTTGAATTAGGAATTCTTCGCGCCGACCGCAGAAGGTCCGCGAGTTGGCCTAGCTGAGCTGGTGTGGTGACCTCGGCAGTGGGTTGAGAGTCGGACTCGACCGCCTGCGTGATTGCGGCCGGCAAGACAGATTCTGGCATAGCTCGGCTTGCGCCTTCACACCCTCCAAGGCTCATGCACGTTAGCGTCGTCCAAACCAGGCGTTTCATTGTCATCACGTTTCCTAATACCTAAGGGCCTATACCTGAAGCTATAGCCTGCTGTTTTTGTGCGCTATTTAGAACTGAAATTTATTCTCAAAAGCACCAGGCGGTGCGCGTCGCTGCAAATACCCCAGAATGGTTTGACTGCTAGCGCCAAAAATATTGCCTATCAATCACTGATAGAGACCATCACGAATGTCGTTGAGCAAACGGACGCGATTAAAATTTCCGCCCTCTTCCTGATACGGAATAAGTACTTGCAACACATCCATTTCGCTTTTCAAACTGGGATTTCGTCACCTGCGATCGTGATCCTCTGCATACGTCGTCGCTGGCCATCATAGTCGTTAATCGCATAGTGCTGAACACAACGGTTGTCCCAGATGGTCAGAGAGTCCACTTCCCAATCAACACGGCAGGTAAATTCTGGTTGCGTGGTATGCGTCCGCAGGAACTTAAGCAAAGGGGCGCTTTCTGCGGCGGTCATGCCGTCGATCTGGATACAGTGTCCGCCAAAGTACAGCGCCTTGCGCAAACTATCTGCGTGCGTCCGGATTAAAGGGTGCTTCGCCTCTGTTTGCAGGTCAGCCGGGGGTGCCTGTTCGTGCATTTTGGCCGGTGCTAACGAATTCGCCGGGTTCGCGCTGGCTGAACGCAATTTGCCGCGGTCGCCTGTGTTGCAACTTTTAAGATCACCTAAAGTTGTCTTCATACGATCGGACAAGCGATCATAGGCTGTGTACATATTGGCGAATAAGGTGTCTCCGCCACGCTCTGGTACTTCTCGCGCGTAGAGCATGGTGAACTTGGAAGGTTTTTCCGTAAACATTTGATCAGAGTGCCAGCCGTTACCAAAGGCTCGTGTGTCTGACTCTGACTTAATGATCTCTAATATACCTGGATGGTCTTCCAAGTCCTGCATGAATGGGTGTCGATGAATCTCGCCCCAGCGCCTCGCGAAATCCAAATATTGCTCGGGCGCAAAGCGCTGATCTCTAAAAACCACCACTTGGTGCTCGATCATTAATCGGTAAACCGCGTCAAAGCCCGGTGCATCCAACGCCGTTAAATCAATACCCTGCACTCGAGCCCCGAAAGTTCCGGAAAGCGGCTCTATGCTTAATCGATTAGAGATATTTTTAGTGCCAGTAGTCATTTCATTCCCAAACATTCTGCGCTCGCCCATTCACATATCGAATTCTACGTTGATCTCAAAGGTTTTAAGGTCAATTTAGCGAAAAGGCAAGTGTATCAACGCCTGATGATCCAGACCGCCTCTCTTTTAAGTGGGCGAAGTCTGCCCCAATAGACCATCAGCAACGAACAATGCACTCGCAACCGTTTGTCGCGAGGTTAGGGGGTTAGCCGGGCCTGTCGATCACAAATCTGAGCCTTGATTCAGGTCCGGGTAATGTCTAGGAGGCTGTAGCACCTCGACAGGCGCTGCGAGTACCACAGCGAGCGCTAGGCCGGTAAGCGGTCCAAGCGCACGACGGGCTCGGGCTCAAGGGTGCTGCGATCCGCGTACCAATCGCCCCGGTAACACTCCGGTAGCCTCACCATTCTCGTACGTGACCTCTCCACGCACAATTGTATCCAGGTAGCCATCGGCAGCCTGCTGCAGGCGGGCGCCACCTGCAGGCAAGTCGTGCACGACTTGCGGCGCATGCACCTGGAGGTTCGGAAAATCAATCACATTCAGGTCGGCGCGCATCCCGACCCGCAAGATGCCCCGGTCATTCAACCCGACGGCATTGGCGGTATCAAGAGTCTGGCTTTTGACCAGCAATGGTAGCGGTATCCGCGCGCCCCTCTTGCGGTCCCGTGCCCAATGCGTCAGTAGCGTAGTCGGAAAGCTGGCATCGCAAATCGTACCTACGTGCGCGCCACCGTCACTGAGCCCCATAATGGTGTCTTTGTGCAGCATCATCTCGCGCACTGCATCGAGGTTGTGTTCGTCAAAGTTGTCGAACGGCACGTAGAGTAACGCGTTACCCTCTTTCAACAGCATGGCGTCATAAGCAACCTCTAGCGGAGAACGACCTTCCCGACGCGCGATGGCGGCGATACTGTCATGTGGGTGTGGCTCATAGTTGGGACAATCACCCAGTTCCCATATGCGGCTGAAGTTGCCAATTACCTTTTTCAGTCTATTGTCCGGATTGGGTTGTTCAGCCAGCAAACAGGCACGGATTTCAGGGTCGCGCAGCGCCGCCACCCTATTTTCCAGTGACTTTCCCTTTAGGGCCGCGTAAGTGGGGTGGGCGGACAACGGGTTCAATGTGGCGGCTAACCCCAGCAGTACCCCGACCGGGCGCGGTGCGACCTGCGCACGCACCGTCATGCCACGATTATTAGCGTCTTCGATGCGCGCTAGAACCCGCCGCCAATCACCGCCGAGACTCTCCGCCAAGGACAGTGACAGCGGACGGCCGCTCGCGCGCATCATGTGTTCAAAATTCGCAAACTCCTGTTCCACATCATCAAAATCGGTGATGAGTTGCAGAACGCCTCTGCCTGCATCCTTAAGGCCCATCGCGATCCCTGTGAGTTCCTCGCGGCTGGCGGTCAGAGAAGGTGTAGGTTCGCCATTAATAGAGCGATGATTCAGTGTTCGTGAAGTCGTGAAGCCAAGAGCTCCGGCCTGCATGGCAGCTGCCGCAATCTGACGCATTTCGTGAATGTCATCTGCAGTAGCCGCTTGCCGTTGTGCTCCCCGTTCGCCCATGACGTAAAGACGCAGAGGTCCGTGGGGCAGCTGACCGGCAACGTCCATGTCCCAGCAGCGCGCGTCTAGCATGTCCAGATAGTCTCCGTAAGTCTCCCACTCCCAGCTCAAGCCTTCGTGCAATGCGGCACCAGGGATGTCCTCAACACCTTCCATAAGCTCAATCAGGCGTTGCCTGTCGTGTTTGCGGACCGGAGCAAAACCGACGCCGCAGTTGCCCATAACCACAGTCGTGACACCGTGGTGGGACGAGGGGGACATCCGCTGCGCCCAGGTAGCCTGGCCGTCGTAGTGGGTGTGCACATCCACGAATCCGGGGGTGACCAGCGCGCCCGCTGCGTCTATTTCCCGCCGGCCGCGGCGCTCGACGAGGCCCAATGCGCTGATGCGCTGGCCATCTACGGCAATGTCGCCAGAGAACCCTTCGCCGCCCGTGCCATCGACAATATGGCCACCCCGAATAACCAGGTCATGCTGTGCCATACCTTTCCCTCCTGTCAGGCGCTCATCGGTGGATGGATAAAATATCCCATCCGTTCAGTATGATCTTACAGTATCGGTTCGGCTCTTATCTGACCAGTTAGATGCATCGTGGCGCTGTAGGCAAGGATCACGATGTACTGCGCAATAGCCGCTGTGAGATGGGCGATCGCGCAGTACCGCGAAACCCCGCCATTGGCCAGCTGTGCTAACGTGTTGCGGAATGACTGACTCCAATTAGTAGCCGACTGAGCGAGCGTATGCACTGGATAGACTGGACGATTGTGGCGCTGTACGCGCTCGGTACCGTGATACTTGGTTGGTATTTCGGCCGTGGTCAGCGCCGCGCGCAGGACTACTTCAGCGGAGCGATGCCATCGTCCATGATTGGTGTTTCTTTGTTTGCAACACTGCTCAGCACGATCTCCTACTTGTCGATTCCAGGCGAGGTGCTTGGTAAAGGGCCTATATACCTGGTGCACTACCTGGCGTACCCGTTGGTATTTGTACTGCTCGGCTTCGTGATCCTGCCGGTTTACCTACGCGCACCGGTTACTTCCGCCTATGAGCTGTTGGAAGCCCGTCTCGGTCTCAGCCTGCGCCTGCTGGGAGCAGTCATGTTCCTTGCACTGCGGGTAGTGTGGATGTCTCTATTGGTATTCCTTACCGCCCAGGGTATCGCCGCTGTTACCGGTCTTGGCGCAGACTGGGTACCCACCATTGTTCTCGTCACGGGATCCTTCGCGGTAGCGTATACCACAGTCGGAGGGTTACGGGCGGTGGTTGTAACGGATGTAGTCCAGACCATTTTATTATTCGCCGGCGCGCTGTTGGTCATTGCAACGATCAGCTGGGAGTTAGGAGGGGTGCAATGGTTCCCCAGCCAATGGCAGGGTGAGATCTGGGATTCGCAGCCGCTTTACAGCCTGGATCCGTCCACCCGCGTAACGGTGTTAGGCACCCTGCTGTCGATGTTTTTCTGGATGATTTGCACGTCGATGGGCGATCAGGTGTCTGTGCAGCGTTTCATGGCAACTGGCAGCGCAGTCGCCGCGCGGCGCGCGCTGGCCACCCAGCTGTGCGTCGGCACATTGGTTGGTTTGACCCTCGGCCTCGTCGG
>JAQWQN010000164.1 GCA_029244465.1 Pseudomonadales bacterium | reverse complement strand
GATACAGAGCCACCCGGTCATGGTACGTCACCGCGGCGGACACACCGCCGTGGTCAATTCCAACGCCTTGGACTTGCTCGGTGTTGATGCCAGCACGCCCGATCCTGACGGTGGTCGTTTTTTCCGCCACAACGGCGAACTGACAGGCAAAGTCGCAGAACATGCTATGGACCAATTTGACACCGTTGGACATTGGCCCGCGATCGATCGAGAAACCATGCGCGATAACGTGCACCTGACCAGTAAGCGCATGGCTGCGACCGGACTCACATCAACGACAGACGCGGCAGGCCAGGCACAAGCATGGCTCGCTTATACCGACGCACTCTCAGCTGGGGCGATGGACTTCCGCTTATCCTTTATGCCTGCCGCCCGCAATAGTATTTACGAAACAATGAAGGCCGCCAGTATTCGTTCTGGGTTCGGCAATAACATGCTTCGCGTTGGCGCCGTGAAATACGTGGCAGATGGCTCTGCTTCGGAACGGACGATGCGCATGAGTACCCCGTTCGAAGGGACCGACGATTACGGCATCGCCACAATGAGCCAAGAAGAGATATTTACCGCTGTCGATGAAGCCGTTGCTAGCGGCTTTCGTATCGGCATTCACGCGAATGGTGATGTGACCATCGACCGAGTATTGCAAGCCTATGAACGGGCGCTGAAAAACTGGCAGGGGCCAAACCCACGCTTTCGCATTGAACACTGTTCGCTGGTTAATGACGACCTAATCAAACGGATCAAGTCGTCGGGGACAATCCCCGCACCCTTCTACACTTACGCGCACTATCATGGCAATAAATGGCTCGATTACGGCAAACAACGTATGGAGTGGATGTTCGCGCACCGATCGTTTTTAGACGCTGGCATTCCAGTTGCCCCCGCATCAGATTACACACCGGGCCCTTATGAACCCCTAATGGCCATCCAATCGATGGCGACAAGAAAAGACGCAGCAGGCAGGGTTTGGGGCCCCTCCCAGCGAATCTCAGTAGAAAACGCGCTGAAAATTTGCACAATGAACGGTGCCTACGCGTCTTTTGAAGAAAACGAAAAAGGCTCACTGACGCCAGGAAAACTGGCTGACTTTGTGATGCTGGATAACGACCCTGTCGCAGTCGATCTAGACGCCATCAAAGAAATTAAGGTGCTTGGCACCTGGCTCGGTGGCCGCCAAACGTTCAGCGCTTAACATCGCGAGATAGCCGCACTTTTGACTTTACTGCAGGACAAGGCCGCTGCGCGCGTTGAAACACGACGGACTTGTCAAAACGCGCCCAGCGCGGGCGCAACGTTGGAAATCGGATTGGCCGTGCCCCGGGCCACTCGCAAATCCGCCTGATCGTCAAACTGACTTTCACGAATCTCGGCGGCAACGGAGACCATCGGCACAAGGCTCGTGACGCTAGCCAGAACAAAGTAGACATGCCTTCTTGTGCCGACGAACAATCTCTGTTCAATTCTCCCCCTCTAGGCCCGAACCATCTCGACATCCCAGCACCTTTGTCCGCCCAATCCGCCACCGCGGCTCTTATTCTGTTGCACTTTAGTTTTGACAAGATCGTCTGTTTTCAAGCCTAGTGTTATCATACGCGTTTCATCATGGCGGACTGATTTGGACCACATACTTTCTCGACGAGGGTTCGATCCACTCACTTATAAATACCAAGACCAGACACCAGTGCCCGGCGAAGCTTTCGAAGTTGCTACCGATGTGTTCTGGATTCGCATGCCCATGTCAGGGAAACTGAACCACATTAATGTTTGGCTTCTACGCGACGGTGACGGCTGGACTGTCGTTGACACGGGCGTTCACAACGACTCAGTTAAGAGGCATTGGCAAAGCATCTTTGCAAAGTACCTAGATGGCAAGCCGATCACACGAGTGATCGCTACGCATCTGCATACTGATCACACTGGAAACGCAGGTTGGATCTGCTCCGAATGGGACTGCGAACTGTGGATGAGTCGCGCGGACTTTTACATGTGTAAGGTTATGGGAGCAGACAAGAGATCGGACGTCCCAGAAGACGCGATTCGCTTCTATCGCCGCGCTGGTTTCGACGAAGCGCGCCTAGATCGTTACCGACAGCGTTTCGGCATGTTTGGTGCCAACCTTGCCCCGCTACCTGCCGGTTATCACCGCATCAGTGAGGGACAATATATCGACATAGGCGGCCGCGAGTGGCGGGCTGTTATAGGCCACGGCCATGCCCCCGAACACGTCTGCCTATACTGCCCGGAGCTAAAACTCATTATCGGAGGCGATCAACTACTCCCCAAGATCACCCCAAATGTCAGTGTCCAACCGTCCGAGCCATTGGCCAACCCGTTACGAGATTGGTTGTCTTCGTGCGCCAGATTTAGAGAACTTCTACCGCCAAACCTACTCGTACTTCCAGCGCATGAGAGCCTCTATGAAGGCGTACACGAACGACTAACTGCGCTGATCGATTGGCACGAGGTTGCTCTCGAAAAGCTCTATGAAATGTGTGACACACCAAAACGCGCTGTCGATGTCTTTCCTGCCCTCTTTAAAAGCAAAGTGACCGACACCAGTTTCTTTCCAGCGACCGGGGAGTCAATCGCACATCTACATTGCGCCCTAGAACGTCGCATGTTGAGTGTTGAAGAAGATGCCGATGGCGTTGCCTGGTGGCGGCAAGCGTAAAAGAGCTGGCGCCAAACATAACTAAATAGAAGGAATCCCAATGTCCGAAGATATGAGCTTGTTTGATGCCATGTACAACTGCCGAGCGATGCGGCGTTTAAAAACAGATGCTGTGCCAACAGAGCTGTTGGTCAAGTTAATCGACGCAGGTAACCAAGCACCAAGCGGGTCCAACCGGCAAGCTGCACGCTGGATCGTCGTGCGCGACGCTGACACGCGCGCGGAACTTGCACGGCTAAACAAGGTATCGGTGCAGGCCTACATCGGACCACAATCCGGGCGACCGTCTGAACTACCGCATCATTCGTCTGAAAAACGACAGCGCATGCTGCAATCGGTGATGTGGCAGGCAGACAATATGCAAGACATACCGGCGCTCATCATCGCTTGCTATCAGTTCGATGCACCGGTTGGTCCTGGCGAAGCCGCCCGCGCTGGTGGTTCTATTTGGCCTGGTGTGCAAAACGTTCTTCTCGCGGCACGCGCACTTGGATTAGGTGCGGCACCAACCACGCTTGGCCTGATGGATCGGGACGCCACCAAAGCCGCACTTAACCTGCCGGAAGATATGGAAGCCATCTGTCTGATCCCAGTCGGCTATCCGATAGGCAACTTCGGCCCGGTCACACGCATGCCCGTGGACCAAGTCATGCGCTGGGATGCTTGGTCGTAACGGCCGACCCTCAGCCTTCGCCTATGTGACCTCCAATCCGGGAAGATTGTCCGCTTCCCGCCAGGTCTTTATTTGCTTAAAGTGTGGATTAGAACCTTTCCCGTAGGCACCGTTCTGCACGCTCTTGGGATTCGGCTGCCCGTCGTTGTTGTAATACCCAGGCGTACATTCCGCCTGGAAATTCTCGTTAAGTCGGGACAGCGACACAATTTCATCCATCCAGTCGTCTTCTGCTCTTGAGTAGGTTCGATCGTGGTGATGTGTTCACTGATGCACTTCTTGGTGACATAGCCCATATGTCGGGCAGCCGCATCCATTGCATGCGGAAAATTGGCGGCAACCCCGGCCTGAGAATTACTCATTACCAAAAGATTAGGAAAACCACGCGTGTCAAATCCATGCAAGGCGCGAATGCCGTCAGCTCACTTTTCGGAGAGCTTGATACCTTCTTTAGCGATTACGTCATAACCGGCTGGTCGCGTGTATTCAGCACCGACCTCGAAGCCCATCGCAATAATTATGCAGTCCACTTCGTGTTTTTGACCATTGGCAACGATTCCGTTCTCTGTAATCGCCTCGACACCCTGACCCGCAGTCAGCGTATCGAAGTTCTCCATACGCGCTCGGTGCCAGCCTTCCGCCAGATCCTGCACCCAATTTAGATCGGTTAGACAGTTTGCACGAACATCGACAGATGAGGGCGTCCGCTGAAAGACAAACAATTCTTTGGCAGCCCGTCTGAGATAGGGGATGCGCCGGACTGCAATGGCCTCGGTACCGATGATACCCACTCTTTAGTCCGCTAAGTTTTCCAGCCCGGCATCCGGACCACCACCCGTATACTCTAGCCCCATCGACTGGTGTCAAACGTATCTCCTCGGTAGTCATTGATTTCGGGTAAACCTGGCCGTTTCGGCTTGTTCAGAGAGCCGTTAGACATGACCACAAACACTGCCCGGATAGCATCATCACGGTTCGATCGTACTATGCAACGATTCTCAGCTGCATCCCATGCCATGCCAGTAACTTCCGTTTGGAAGCAGGCTGTACGAGAGAGATCGTAGTGTTCACCGATGTTCTTGCTTGGTTGCAGTATCTCGCGAGCGTCGGTGTACTTTTCCTTCGCAACGAAGTTCAGCTCTTTGCACAACGGAAGGTAGATATAGGGCTCGCTATCGCACGCGCACCTGGAAAGCGATTCCAATACCAGGTACCACCAAAGTTGCCGCCTTTTTCGATAATTCGATCGCGATCAAAGCCAGGCTCTCGGAATCCCGCCCCGGTGTTCAGTTCGCCGAACCCGCCACCTACAACAATAATGCCCATTTCATCCGTGAGGGGACTCACGCTCAATCACCTCATCGATATAGGGATCATCTATATCGTTACTATAGTCACCGGCGGCGTCTTGATACTGCTCATTGCCGTCAGGTCACAACCGCTTGTCTCGTTCCGCACGATATTTCTCACGGAGCGCGTCTGGATCAAAATCCAACGTCTCCTCAACGCTTTCCACCCCTTCGCTCATAGCCCTCTCAATCAATCTCGCTTCCAGCCCTCTACTTGATCACTCAGCGCCGCGATCGAAAATTCTCTTGCCGCACGTCTGCCCCGTCACCGCTAAACCGTCTTTGACTCGCTTTTGCTTGTCGCCCTCAATGCAACGATAATTCGATGACTTAGGGAGAGTGGCATGAACGATCGAGTAGCAATAATCACCGGGGCTGGCTCTGGAGTCGGTAGGGCTTCATCAATTTCGTTGGCAAATTCAGGATGGACAGTCGTGCTCGCGGGACAACGAGTCGAACCGTTGGAGCAAACGGCTAGTCTATTAGATGGTGTCCAGTCACTGGTCGTACCGACCAATGTTCGTGACCCCGATAGCGTCGCGGCGCTCTTCAATAAAACTGTAAACCACTTTGGCCGCTTAGATCTCCTATTCAACAATGCCGGTCGTGGCACACTTGGGCTATTGGAGGACCTGCCTTTCGACGATTGGCAGGCAGTCGTCGAGACAAACCTCACAGGCTCATTCCTTTGCACACAACAGGCTTTTAAGATCATGAAAGCGCAAGATCCTGCGGGAGGACGCATTATCAACAACGGCTCCATCTCAGCACACGTCCCTCGCCCCAATTCCGCACCATACACCGCAACTAAACACGCAATTACGGGCCTGACTAAATCAACTTCTCTCGATGGTCGTAAATACAATATCGCCTGTGGCCAAATTGACATTGGCAATGCAGCGACGCCGATGACTGCACGAATGGCAGACGGCGTGCCACAGGCCGACGGACGCATGCAACCAGAGCCCACAATGGAGGTCGACAATGTCGCTAAAGCCATCGTCTACATGGCTGATATGAATCTCGACGCCAACGTCCAATTCATGACCGTCATGGCGACCCAAATGCCATTTATCGGGCGCGGATAGACGAATGTCACAAGCCCAACCTTTTGCCGGCATACGCGTCATCGAATTTGGTCAGTTTGTGGCCGTCCCCTTCTGCGGGCAGCTACTCGCCGAAGGCGGTGCATATGTCATCAAAGTGGAGAGTATGGCGGGAGATCCAAACCGCCACATGGGAGAAATATCATCTAAAGATTCGCTAATTTTTATCTCTCGTAATCGTGGCAAACACTCGCTCCCCTTAAACTTGAACAACCCCAAAGCGAAAGCGGTCATCAATGCACTCGTTGCCTCTGCAGACGTCGTACTCATGAATTTTCGACCCGGGTTAGCCGAAGAGATCGGCCTCGGCCCTAATGACCTACTCGCCAAACACCCCAAGTTGATTGTTGGGGAAATCACGCCATTCGGCAAAAATGGCCCTGACGCAATGCTTGCGGGCATGGATATTGTTGTGCAGGCACGGAGTGGCTTAATGGCAGCCATGGGACGCATCGTTGACGACAGACCAGCGCCAGGTGAGCCGGTCATTTCAGACTATATGGCGGCGACCTCACTTGCATTCGGCGTCAGCTCAGCATTACTACGCCGCGAGAGAACCGGGCAAGGAGGCATAGTAGACGTCAGCTTAATGCAAGCTGCCATGACCCTGGCCAACAACCAACTCACACGACACGAAGACCTTGACAAACCGGCACACGACAAAGCGTTATTGCGGCTCAAACAACAACGTCAGGACGGTGCGCCTTATGAAGAACAACTGGCGTCTATGCCAAGCAATAGAACCAGCGCCATACGCAATGTCTACTTCCGCACCTATGAAACTGCCGATGGCACAATTGCTCTCGCTTGCGCGAGCAAAGGTTTGCAGGATCGATTTAATTCAGCACTTGGTATCGTGCCACCATCAGGCTCATTGTTGGCTGCCTCTGCAGAGGTCATTGAAGCGTTGCGGGTTGAGGTCGAGGCGCTCATCAGATCCCAAATCTCGAGTCACTGGATAGGCGTTCTCACTGCAGCCGGTGTCCCCGTATCCACGGTTAAGTTTCCCGTCGAGTTATTTGAAGACGAGCAAGCCAGCGCCAACACCATGTTCAAGTTGGTGACTCACGAAAGTGGCCAAATTAGAGTGCTCGCACCACCCGTAAGAATGGATAGCGAGGGGTTTTCAACGCAACCCCCGGCTGAACCTTTCAGCAGCGAGACGGAGAGCTTATTGTCTGACCTGGGACTGAGCAAAGACGATATTCACGCCCTGATCGAGAACAAAATTACACGCAACACATTGTGAGGACTGAAACGGCCAGACGCTTGCAACAAAACGGTCATCTCATACCGGCGCAGCGGTGCCAACGAAAATGACCGTTACAGCACGACGCTTGCTCTTTAAGCAGGTTAGCTCACGACCAAACACCAACCGGACAACTGGCACCGGTAGCCCGTGATTCGCCGCCCATGAGACGAAAGCGTTATACCGGCTTGTCTTGATCAGACGTGTCTTCGCCCCGGTCCGTTGCCCTCGGCGCTTGATCGCAAGAGACATCTAGTTCGCTGACGGCCTCGTCTGACTGTCCAGGCCCCCTACCATCGTTAGTCATAGCCACATTGCTAGGCGAGGTGCCCTCAGGCTCCGCTACCGTTTCCGCCTCGAACTTTGCGTCATCCGGTGTTAGCCACGCTGTTTCACCGGCTGCTACATCTGGCCAGGCCGAGAATGGAAATGGCTTTTTTTCCGTATTGAACGTCTCAAACTGAATGATCTGGTAGACATAAACAACGAGGTTTGCGCTAAATTTATGCAGCGACCGATTGATTTGAGCGGTAGTCAGAGCAGCGAAAAATTGAAATATCGCGACGACAAGCACCACTGCTTCCGCTACGCCATACCCAACCGCCAACACCACCATGTAGACAAGCCGGACCCAGATACTTTCGTTCGTCAAGTTTGCTTTCGTCTGATCTTCCATTGCAGATAATCCCGCTTATTGTGTTTCCCTCTTGCTAAAGCAAGATGAGTGCCACTTTAAAATCGACGTATATCAGTGAGTTACTAGGCAATTCCTGAGTATTTGGTCATTTTAGCCATAACTCACGGTCAATTTACCCGCAAAATGTTGTACGCTAGCTAACAGGCAAAGGAGATAGGGCTATGTCTGCAATCCAAATTACCCCGATATCCGGTAAGACGTTCGGCGCGGTTGTCCAAGGAATCAAAATCTCGCAACTGAGCGAAGCGTCGTTCGCGCCAATAAAAGCGGCCTTTCTAAAGTATGGCTTTCTCGTTTTTCCCGGCCAACATCTTTCAGACCAAGAGAACATCGAGTTTGGCTCCCGCTTTGGCAAACTCGAATTTGGCGCGATGCCGATGGCCAACCAAGAAAAACACAAAGACGGCAGTTACGGCACCGTCATACCGATGACGACTCAACGCATGCGGACTAATGTCGGTAACGAGGCCTGGCACACGGATTCAACGTATTGGCCCATCAGCAGCAAGTGCGCGATGCTCTCTGCGATCACCGTGCCGGCAGAGGGTGGCGAAACGCAGTTGGCGGATATGCGCGCCGGTTACGCCGCGCTCGACGCCGCGACTCAAGATAAGATAGCTGATCTTGCGGCCTATCATTCCACACAATTTTCTCAGGCTAACGATCTCGGCGATTTCCCAGCAGAAAAGGAAGGCACAATTTATCATGGCGAGGCGTACCTGCGCCCGTTGGTAAAAGTTCACCCTGAGACCAGCGTTAAAAACTTGTTTGTCGGTCGCCACGCTTTTGGTGTACCAGGGCTATCGCGAGAAGAAAGCCAAGACTTATTGAAATCGTTGGTTAGCTTTGTGGTTGCAGACGAGGCACGGGTGTACACGCACGATTGGCGACCAGGTGATACGCTTATCTGGGATAACCGCGCATTGCTCCATCGCGCCAAGCCCTACGACTACAGCCAGCCGCGCGTGCTTACAGGCACACGTGTTGCCGGTGACCCCGAGTCAGAACTGGCCTATTACCCCGACGATCTCCGGGCAGAAGCCGGTCGCCAAGCGCTGCACGATGAACTCGAAGCGCTCAAGGCAGAAACCCAAAACCGGACGTTCGGCGGTACAACACTCGACGATAAACGAGGTGCTATACCACTTGACCCGGGCGTTGTTCGGTATAACCAAGACCGTCAAAAACAATCTCACCGTTAACAATCACCGCTTTATAGCCTTCAGATCTACGGACGTAGCGGTTCGCCTCGCCCGTAAAGCAGCACAAGTAGCCGGACAAAACGCTTTAGCTAAAGCTGTAAAGTCTGCTTATGCTGTTT
>JAQWQN010000157.1 GCA_029244465.1 Pseudomonadales bacterium | reverse complement strand
CCACTTGTTGATCACATCACAAGCTGCGCGGGATTCCGGCACAAAATCAATGGCGAAATGTTTCAGCGCATCTACTAGCGTCTGCGGCACTTCATCGTTTGGCAGATAGTCGAGCTCATCGTTTTTCAGCGTTACAAGCGTCTTAAATTCGCCGACATCTGGTTCCGGACGGTTCATTCGTTCAGTCCATCTGAATAACCGGACGGCATGGGTCTGCATCAGGTTCAACGGCGCAGGGTCTCTACCCAGGTGACCATATAGGGGTGCCATCATGCCAAAATCACCACGGCACGGTTTGTTCCCCAGGAAGTAAGGATGATCGGAAAAGTGTGCATTAAGCTTCTTTAATGTCGCCATGTGATGGGTCTCGATGAACGCATGTGCTTCAGGGGTCACGCCCCACTGCGGGTTAACATTCATTTTGATATCAGCCATCCGCTCGCGAGCCAGTTGTTCTGCATCCTCTTCCACAAAAATGGTCTGGAAGTGGAACAACAGGAAGTCAAGGTTGTCCTGGTCAAAATTCCAGCGGTAGTGCATGCAGGGGCGCAGCATGCCTTCTGCACCAATCGAGTCCAGAAGCAGGCTCGCAATTTGTTGCCGGGGTGTTCTGGGTGAAAAAGATTCGCTATTTAGCGCTTCAAAATGATCAACAATAGCAACGCCGTCTCGAATCACGTCCCCGTTCGGAAATTCAATAGTCGGGATGCCGCGCCGGCCACCTGCCTTGGGTAACACCGCATCAAAAAAGTGACTCGAAGCGTGTGGCTCTTCCCGATAAGCAATTCCAGACTTAATCAGGTAACTACGTGCTCTGCCGGTCCAGAGGGAAAAAGCGCCTCCGTACAAAGTAATAGGTTCCATCCGTTGTCCTTTTAGATCATTTATTGTCGATCTGACGTTCGATTCTATCGCGGTACGTTTGTCGTTATGTAAATCCAAAATAGCATAGGTTAGTCAGCCTGCAATGTTTCAGGGCCTGGTCACACTCCCTGGCAGGCAGTAGCCAGTAGGCTTATGTTTGGCAATTTTCGGGCGTTGTACGCACGGCACCTCAGCCTTTGTCCCCTGCAATCAATGCGTCGAATTGCCACTCGGTCCGAAGGTGACATACGACAACTCAGCGCCAAGGAGCCATTCGACAAAAGGTCCTGAAGATAAGAGACTTGAGTGTCTCCAGAATAGAAAATGCAATGGCGCTTTGAAATTCCTATCGGTTCCCCCGCTGCTCGTCGTTCTGGGAGAGATAGTTGATCGAGTCGGCCGGATCTCGTTCGAAGTCGAAACGCCACATCAGCCGTGGGTCCTGGTCATTGATCGGGTAGGGCACGCGACCGTGGAAGACCCGACGCTGGTCCCAGATGAGGAGATCCCCGGGTTGCCAAAGATGCAGGAAGGCGTTGCTCGGCTGCGCTGCGTGGCGCAAGACCTTCCATATGAACGCCTGCGACTCGGACAGCGATAAATCATCCACGGTCTCCGCCGTCCGTGGCTCAAGCCGCAGCGCCAGGATACCCGTGTGTGGGTGAGGCTGGACCAGCTTATGAAAAACTGTCCAGTCCAGCTTGCCTTTCTGCTCAGCGGCCGCGTTTGCCGCTGCGATCCTTCGCTCCACGCCGATGATGGACTGGGCTTTGGCTAGTGCGGCGTCTGGATCCACGCCCGTGCTCATGCTCTGCTGGATCAGCCGTTTGGGCAGAGCGGATATCCCAATCGATGGGTTGCCGAATGAGATGGAGGCCCGATATTTGACGACCGCATCATGCACCTGCGCCTTGAGGTCATCCGGCAGCTCATCGAGCGCGGCGGCGGCATCGGCGTACGCGGTGGCGGAGCCTCCGCTCTGCACGCAATAGAGCGCGTTGTAGGAGGCTGGCGCGGCGGTGAAAAGGTTGTCTTGGTGCCACTCCATGATCGCGGCCTCTTTGTTGTCCTGCAGCCAAGAGTCGAGCGACACCTCACACTGCTCGGGCGTCGCGCCGATCAGCGGTGCGCCGTCCGCGCCAGCGAGAACGAAGTCGTCCTGGACCTTGCCGTTTTTATCCTTCGTATTGCCCAAGCTGCCAAGCTTCGTGTCCTCCACCTGATTCTTGTTCCCGACATAGATGTCCGACAGTATCAGCTGCGGGAAGCGCTCCTGCATGAACTTCACCAGGCCCTGCGGCGAGATACCCTGTAAGCCCTTGAACAGTACGAAGCCGCGCCGATGAAGTTGCTCCGTGAGAGCCTCGGCCGTCGCGCTTTGGGCCGCCAGCGTCCCGAACGCGGGCGGGCACGGCGATGGTACCTGCCTGAATCCCTCGGGGAGACTCACGGTCTAGACTGAGACACGACCCAAAAACTGTTCGAAATCAAGGCGTCGTCGCCCTTGCTCTCCACCTTTACTGGCTGAGCCTTAGTTCTGTTCATGTGAACTCCAGAATGTATTGAGCCACCGCATAAACTCCTAAAAGAAATTCGCAATGGCCACCGATTTGCGATTTCTCTCGCTTTTTTAAACCATGGTTAAAAAGAGAGGACATTAGCGCCGAATATTCACACGATGTCCGGGTGAACGATAGGATTTATATTGAGGCGTTCCGAGCATCAGGCTGGGTGAACGAAGTGAGCTTACGATAAGTCTGAGGGTGTACACACAAATGGCGCGGTGGCACACCGACTCACAAGCGGGTCGACGACATTGCTGATGGGTTGCCCTCCAATCTAACTAGACTAAAAACCTTGGCTCGTATTGATGAAGTCAATCAGACTGAAAATGCTAGCGCAGAGGTTCAACCTATCTTTCTGAAATTTGCAGAGAACATCGGTTTAGAATCGGAAAAAATAGGTCTGTTTAAGGAGTCTGGATTCGCCTTAAGAGCGGACTACTTTTTTCCAGATCGGTGATTAACGACAAATAAATGTCGCTGCCGGCCGACCAATCCTGTTGCGATGCCTGGAATATCAAAGGCGCCGAATTGGCATAGTCTAATAGTGCTCGGTCTTTCTTCGCCTTGTCTGCCTTTACCTTGTCTGCCTTTACCGTGTCTGTGAACGCGGCTTGGAAAGCGTGGCGCTCCTCTGAGGTGAACTCGCTTTTGGTTAACGCCTCTACCCACTTCTGTGTGAAATTTGAAGCATCATTTGTAGCAAAACAAAGTTAGTAAGAAAGGTATAAAGAAAGACCTTCGTATACGAACTGGTTGCGTGACTTCAAAAAAATGCTGTAACTTCGATGGTAATGAAATTTCGGTAAAAACAGGTCGCGAGGAGGATCCCTAGTGCACAAAGAAGCTTTACGTGTTCCAACGGCTGCGGGGCCCGCCGGCCGCGCTGTCCTCACTGACCGCTCCGAGCCATGAGCGTCCGCGGCTTGCTGTTCTACCGCGCCGAGTTGGAAGCCGGCTCGCGCGACGCCACGGCGCCGCTGGTCCCGTTCGAGAAGGACGTCTTCGACGGCCGGCAAGTGCCTGACGGTTTCTTTAGCCTAGACACGTCCTACTTCAAGCTCGTTCAGCACCCGTCCGCCGTGCACGACCTGCCCGACGGTCTGTACTCGAGCCAAGAGGACATGCAGCGCGTCTACTACCCCGAGCTGGAGGCGTTGCTCAAGCGCGAGACGGGCGCCAGGCACGCGTTCGTCGTCGGCCACCTGGCTCGCGAGGCGCACACGCCGCAGAATCTGCTGCAGGCGTCCGACGCGGCGACGGAAGACCTGTCCCGTGTCGTCGCCGCTGCCATTAGGGGCGGCGATGACTCTAGCGGGGCGAGCAGGTTCGGTATCAGCGGGCGCCCCGAAAATCAAATGAACGGGTCAGCCGCTCTTGTCCACACCGACTACGAGTGGGACCACAAGGACCGCATGATCGAATGGTTCACGCCGGGCAGTGACCGCCACTGCGAAGGCGGGCTGGCCGCTTGGGTCGACCCTCGGGACAACCCTTACTACGACCTGCACGCACGCACTGGCCTCACCCCGCAGGACCTGCGCCGCTGCCGCATCCAGGTCGTTAACGTGTGGCGGGCTGCGGAGGACTTTCCGCTGAAGCGCATGCCGCTCGCTCTGGCAGATCAGCGCACGGTTTCACACCTGGACGCCGTGAGCACACCAAACGAATTCAACACTCACGGCGCGCACGGCCGGGTCATCACTCTCCGTCCGAACAATAACTTCCCCACCGCCGTGCACACGGATAAGCACACGTATTGGTATTTCCCCGACCTGCAGCGGGACGAGGCCGTGCTGCTCAAGACCTACGACAGCATCGACTACGACAGCGGCGCCGACTACCGCATGTGCTGGCACACGGGCTTTCACGACCCGACGACCCCTCCGGAGTGCGGGCCGCGCCACAGCTGCGAGGCCAGGGTGGTGCTTATCACGCCCTACAGCGACGACGGCGACCGGCGATTGCTATAAAAAGGGTAAATAGTTGAGGATAGGAATTTTACGGTAAAACGTAGATATGTATTCTGAGCTTGTTGCATATTAGTTGCTTCAACGATCGCCCAAGCAATAGATATTGCGCTTGACGAGTTGGGCTTTATTCAATCGAAAGTCTGCTTGGTCGACCTGGGTAAGGTGGACCTTCCATAAGCGCTATCTTACTGCCGCTGTTAGACGGTTAAACATGCACAAAAGCGACCGTCTCTATGTCACTGACGCGCAATGGTTAGGAATCACCCCCACATATTGTGGCGAAGTGCCGCTCATCATCGGTAGCAAGAAGATACTTAAATCAGGTGGCTTGACCAAACTTCAAGACCTGAAGATCGAAGGTATTAGCGCAATCAGCTATGCCGATGAGTATCGATGAAGGTGCATTAAGACGACAATTGCGAGCCTCTGGCCGCAGGGTCTGGCTGGAATTAACTGGTCGTTGCGTGGGTCACGAACAGAGGGTCACGAAGTGAGTACACCAATGCGCTGTTTTGATGCCTGGGCGGATGTCTAAATAGTCTTGTTAAGGTTCTGAACGTCCATCTCACCTTGGGCTATCAATGCGAGCCCGATAGCCTAGGTCACCTCCCGATTTCGGCGTTGGCTGTTCAGTCCTGGCGGCGTTCGCCGGGTCTGTAATAGCTTCGTTCAGCGTTAGCCCATATCACATTTATAGATCGTTAGGTATCTTGGGTCGGAACAGGCTAATCTGAAACGGACCTAGATTTAGGATGTTTTGCTAGGGTTTAGTGATGAACAAAGGTAGTCAACTGGGACTAGAGGGGAAAATTTTTGCGATCATCCTTGGCGAATAACAAGGAAGCATGTCTCGCATACAACATTATTCAAAGTACTGCTGCCAGGAGAATGAGAGCGGGATGGTTGGCAGTGCCAGCTTTTGGCCTAGAGTCCGAACCAAAGAGAAAGGCTCATAATGCTCGACTAATACCATCTGCCAAGGGTGATTACGCTTATGCACGTGCTGCAAGCAAAGCAATTGGTATCGATGATAAGGAAAGGTAACAGGTGCTTCGTAAAGAGCGGGACTGTGGACCAGAGCTTTAGAATTTGTTGAGGCGCCGGCAAACGCCGGAGCAAGGGCCAGAAAACAGTCTTTTAGCACGCCTGACGGTCGATCTCATGGCCGTGCGTTGGCCGCACCTGTTGGTTTAGATAGGTAACGGTTTAGATGATCTTGCAGGAGGGGTATCCCGAATAGTAATTCGGCGGGACCAAGAATCGTTGGAGTATCGAATTGAATAATTAAGTCTGCGATTTGGCTTGATTGATTTGAATTCGAGTTACGAAGCAGCTAAGAAATATTGTTGTAACTCGTCAGATACTTCGGTTCTACACATCGGGTGGGTATTCCGTTTGGGTTCTATTCTTTGAGGCGTGTTTTCAGTCAAACCATGAACTGTTCGCGGAGCCATTCTTCAAGCCGCCTGGTAGCAGTCACGTCATCTCGGTTGTAGCCTAGAATTTCAGCTTTAAGATCAGTCCTCACTTGTGAATCTGTTGCAAGCAGAAAGCGGTTGAATTGAACAACCGACCACTGAGAGCCAGAATCGTCATCTTCCCATTGGAAATTCACCAAGTCTGGATGTTTGCAGATCTCTTTCAGGCCGTAGCTTTGCACAGGCAAAACAAGACTTTGCAATAGTGGCTTATGTAGATCAAAGAGTGGACTTTCTTCTCCCAGTAAGTACTTAACGGTAGCGTGGTCTTCCATGTTGTACCGGCTTGAGTATGAACGAATTGTCGATGCTTCATGAGCAGAGTAGTGGGCCAGAATCAGGTCCGGATATCGTTGCCTGTATCGTTCTATCTGGTTGAGAAACTCAATCCAGCCTGCCTTATCGTCTTCATCGCAATCCGTCCAGACGTACTCGAAGTTTGCTGAGCCGTAGTCCGGCACCAGAAACCCCCAAAGATAAACATGTTTGCCGCTGTTTTCAGTCAGAGGATTGTCTTCGATATCGAAATGTATCCAGTGGCCGTCGGGTAGGACGACCGGGCTGCGCTGAATAGCTTCACCAGAGAGATAGGACTGTGCCTGCAGTACGGCACGTTCTATTTTTTCTTCACCTTTCAGGTAGGGTACGTCAGGAATTCCGGCTGGGTCGCTGGCTGCCAGATCTGTAATGGTTTCAATGCCTGCCTGTTGCAGTGCCGGGACAGAACGTCCATCTATGCCATACAGCAGTGAAAGCTCTTCGGCGGTCCGAAAGCCCGGTTTGCAGTGTTGGTAATACGGACAGGTGGAGCATTTGCTATGGCTGTATCGCGCTGTTGGCTGCTCTGTGGTGCTCAGCAGGCTGCGCATTTCGCCTATATATTTATTGGTAACCTCGTCTGTTTCCTCACCGATCAAGGCTTGTTGCCCGCCTCCGAGAAATACGATTGCGGGCATTTGATTGGCCAAAAGTTTGCGATAGACGCCCAGCTGCACCTTGATTTCCTTTTTATTCTCGCTCAAAGACAGTTTTGCGTCGGCGGCCTGGTATTCACCGTTCTCGTTCAGTAGCAGAAAGTCCGGGAAGCCAATGAGACCTTCTGCTTCGTCGATAAGTTGGGCCTGATAAATCACAAGGACGCGTTCCGCGATCAATTGATTAGTCTCTTCAGGTGAGCTGGCGGTACGTACTTGCAGGGTGTTCGCGAGGTTTTCTAATATGGCCTGCTCATGCGCCAGCCCTAGATTGATGATCAGCTGTTCGAATTCGTCTTCAATAGGGGTGGCTTCCAGGTCACCGTTGTTGTCCAGCCAGACGCGACGGGTGCACAGTGACCAGGATCTTGCGTCGCTAGCTTTGATCAGTGGTGGGTTTGTTATAGCTTTCAGTAGAACTCTATCAGCGTTGTTTCTTTGCTGAACTCAATCTAGCAAATTACCTCTTCAGTATAACTAAACTTCGTGTCGGGCGATTGCGGGAGTGATGCCATGTCATTTGTAGATTCTTTTCATACGACCTGCTGCCAGCGGGGCGATTAACTGGGCAGTCCCTGCCAGGAGCCGGCTAACTTGTCGATTCCTCGCGTGGAGTTGTTCCAGTATGCAGCAAGGTAGTGAAGGTTTAGAGTGGTTTTCCGGCCGCCGGCGCCGATCGATTTCGCGACCCAAGCCCGCTAGAATCAAGCGCCCATAATTAAAGGAACGATAAGAGTGTCTGACGTGAAATTCGGCAAGATTAACTTCCTCGTCCGCGACGCCCAAGCAGCTTTCAACTATGCCCGAGAGACCTTGGGGGCTGACGAGGTTTTCCAGCCACAAGAAACACCAATCGGTGAAGTCGCTCAGGTAGACCTGCATGGCCTATTAATGGAATTCATTCAGCCGCCTAGCGGGAGCCGAATGGATAAGATGATCGACAAGAGGGGAGAGGGAATCGACTCCATTGGGTTCGCCACGGATGATGTCACTGGCGTTGCCGCCGCCATCGAGGCCAAAGGCGGACAGTTCGCCCAACCGGCCGACTCCGGCTTGGCAACAACAGCCTGGCTGCATCCAAAAAACCCGTTGTCGCTGTCCATCGAGCTGTTCACGTCAGGCGCGACGGAAGAGTAGGCGAACTGGTATTGACCGGTTAAACGCCAGACTTGAACAAGTTGTCAACTAACGTATAGCATAAGAGGCTGTCGCTGCGTCCCAAGTAGCGAATGCCTGTGTAGGTTGAAACGCTGTTA
>JAQWQN010000152.1 GCA_029244465.1 Pseudomonadales bacterium | reverse complement strand
GACAAATATTACCTTCAAGCCCTTCCCGAATTGATCGATTGTCCAAATCATCTGTGTGCTCGACCAGATCAATCGCCTGCATGATCATTCCCGGCGTGCAGAAACCACACTGGAGAGCATGGCACTCGCGGAACGCTTCTTGCATTGGATGGAGCGCCTCCTGTGTCCCGATCCCCTCAATCGTCGTCACTTCGGCGCCTTCCGCTTGCCCCGCCAAAATCGTACACGATTTCACCGCACGGCCACCGAAATGCACGGTGCATGCGCCACATTGCGATGTATCACAACCCACGTGCGTCCCGGTTAGCCCGAGATGGACACGCAAAATCTCGACCAACAAAGTGTTTTCCGCAACGTCTACTTCCTTTGGTTCACCGTTTACTTGCAACGATACTCTCATCCATTCCTCCCAAAACGATCTATATGGCAAACAACATTGCCAACGCCAAAACAACAAAAGCAATTATCCAAATCGTGCCTCGACCAGAGGATTCATATCGAGGCGCACCCGCTTGCTCCGACGAATTCTCTTCAATCTGCACGGGTGATTGCGCGTCTCCTGCACTCTCACCACTGTCAGTAATTAGGTAATCGCGAAAGGCGGAGAAGAACTCATCCGCGATCTTCCTCGCGGCACCATCGACCAAACGACTCCCAACTTGTGCAAGTTTACCGCCGACACTTGCCTTAACTTGGTAGGTGAGCTTGGTATTGTGCGCATCGATAGCAGCAAGCTGCACTCGCGCCTCACCTTTGCCAAAACCAGCAACACCACCCTTTACCCCGCCTTTAATGGTGTAGCTTGAGGGTGGATCCAGTTCATCGAGCTCAAGCGCGGCTTGAAACATAGCGCTGACCGGACCAACCTTAGCCTTAACTTTGACGTCAAAGTTAAGGTCGTCTGTTCGGTGAACTGCTTGGCACCCGGTGATGCATTGACCCAACACATCAGGATCATTGAGCGCCCTCCACACGGTCTCGCGCGCGGCTGGAATATCGTACTCGCCAGATTGCTCCAAAGTTCCCCCGAACCCTCTACTTTACGGACCTACAGTCCCCGCGGACCACCATGACCATTACTCACATCGAGCGAGGTAGCCTGCATGAATCACATACAGCTCGCAAGCCGCCTTATGCGGAAAGTGATTCCCCGCCAAACTTCTCTTTCACAGCAATTTCACTCACCGGTTTACGACGCAGTTTGGTCAACTGTTTGACTGGCTTACCAATCGGCAGCATAGCGGCAAATGCATAGTGTTCTGGTATCTCAAGCAGCGCTCGCAGGCGCCCCTCTTGGCCCCCTACGAACGTCGTTAAAGTGCCGCCAAGACCTTCGTTACGGGCTGACAACAAGATGTTCCATACAAACGGGTAGATTGATCCACCCGAGATTACGCCGACGCGCTCAAGCTCCGAATCAAACGAAGCAACCACGGACAGATCAACACAGACAATCAGTACCACTGGCGCATGACAAAGTTTAGAAATCATCTCTCGCGGGATCGGTGCGGCCGCGATCTCTTCTGCTGAAAGTTTCGTGGCATTGATCGTATTCCATGGCGCCTCACCCGCCTGTACTTGCGCGACGTACCTTTGAAAAGTGGGTTCTATCAGCGGCTCCAACGCAGACTTTGTTACCTCACTGCGGACGGCGATGACCTGCCATCCCTGACGATTGCCACCACTCGGTGCAAACCTCGCGTTGTCTAGGACCTTCCCAAGCATTTCGTCCGAAACTGGATCATCGGTAAAATCACGTGCCGCAAATGTTGTGCGCATTACTTCATACAGTTCCATGAATCGTTTCACCCCCAATAAAATATGGCATTTTTTTTGACATTCTCCCTTACATTACGCTTACAACTTCGTATAATACGCTTACAACTTCGTCGTCTTGCCGCGGGTTTCCCGGTAGACAACAAGAAGTCTAAAGCCACGCTTACCACCTTAGCGCAGTCGGCTCGATGGAGACAGACATGCACGAACAGGGCACTGATAGACGGGTGCAGTGTCAACAGGCACTTGGGACCGGTAAGCGAGGGTGCTAGAACAGTCGTTGTCATATATCTAGCTTTACGACAACGAATGAAAAGCAACCTTCGAGGAGCAACGTATGGCCTTGTACCTCGAGCAACGAAGAGACTTTATATGAATAGTTTTGAAGACAATTCACATCAAGAGCCACCTCCCGAAATATTGATGCGGGGACTTCTGCGAGCGTATTACTGGATGGATGAGAGCTTGCAAAATGGCCTCCAGAGCGCTGGGTATAGACCGCGGACGCGTACCCAAACCATGATCCTGATACATATTTCTAACGGCGTCACACGCGCTGCAGAATTGGCACGCGCACTCGGCGTTAGTCGCCAAGCGATTCAACAACAGATCAACGATCTCGAAGACGATGATATCGTCACGCAACTCCCTGACCCCACCGATAAGCGGGCCAACCGAATCGTCTTCAGCGAGCGCGGCGCAGATCTCATCAATCAAGCCATGGAAACGTTACGGGGCGCAGAACAAGCCTTAGCAATGCGCGTCGGATACGAATCCGTCAGCCAGCTACGTAAAGCGCTGATGACCGATTGGGGCCCGGTAATCGGCGAACAGCGAGCACCAGGACGCAAGCGCTCCGTCTGATCTAATCTGACGGACTTCGTGTAAGCGGACACCGCAGGCAGGGAGACAAGCAGACAGACCGAGCAACCATTTCCTACCTCGGATGGTTAGCTTACGCGTTGCAATCACGCGTGCCTTCAGAGATGGGCACGGTCGTCACAGCCAAGTTCTTAGGCAACAAGAGGGCCTACGCGCTGCGCAAACCTGCGGTCGCCTGGTCAAGTAAATGTAACTTGCTACACTGCCCACGGTGTTAACTAGCTGTATCGGAGCACCCCATGAACTTGGCCGCCTATTTTGAACGGATCGAGTACACAGGCACACCAGCGGTCGATCTGACGACGTTCAACGCGATCCACCACCAACACCTGCGCCACATTCCATATGAGAACATCGACGTGCAGCTTGGTTCACCGCTCGATTTCGACTTGCAGCGAATTTTCCGCAAACTCGTCACCGCACAACGCGGTGGTTGGTGTTATGAGATGAATGGGCTCTTAGGCTGGGCGCTACAAGAAATAGGCTTTGACGTCACACGGATGTGTGGTGGCGTGATGCGTGAGGCGACTAGAGATGAACAAACCGGCAACCACCTCATCCTAGAAGTGGATCTTAACGGTGAGAAGTGGCTCGCTGACGTTGGTTTAGGAGACGGAGTCCGGTATCCGATTCCTATTACGCAAGGGAGCCACACGCAAGCAGGCCTGACCTATACGCTTGCAAAGCGGTCAGACGGATTTTGGCGCTTTGCCAACCACCAGCACAGCAACGTCAAATTCTTCGATTTCTTACATCAGCCCGCGATTGAAGAACAACTCGCCCAGCGATGCCAATGGCTTCAGACCAACCCAGAGTCTCCCTTCATAACCGCATTGATCGTGCAACGTTTTACCGCGGCAACCATTGAAGTGCAGCTGGGCAAAATGCATACGACCATCAGCTCTGATGGAAAAAAAACCAGAGAGATACATTCGCTTGAAGCGATGCATGAACATTTACAATCGACCTTCGGCCTGAACGTGGATATCTCCCCCGCTTGGGACAACATTCTCACTGCGCACAAAAAAATTATCGAAAGGGGTACGGGCTAGTGGCTACTGCGATCCTTCTTAACAAGCCATGCAACGTATTATCACAGTTTACGGACAATACCGGCCGTCAAACTCTCGGCGAATTCATTGCTAACACTTCCGTGCGAGTCGCGGGACGCCTGGACTACGACAGCGAGGGGCTCTTAGTCCTCACTGACTCAGGGAAATTTCAACACGCACTCACACACCCAGACATGGCCATCACCAAAACTTACTGGGCTCAGGTGGAAGGGGTACCCACGGAAGAGGCGCTCGCGCCGATGCGCACGGGCCTAAATTTAAAAGACGGCGTTACGCGACCTGCACGCGCACAACTGCTGGAGGCTCCACATTTACTCTGGGATCGGGATCCGCCTATACGATATCGTGCGTCAATACCAACAAGTTGGCTTTCACTCACTATCAGCGAAGGACGCAATCGACAAGTACGTCGCATGTGTGCCGCCATCGGTTACCCGGTGCTGAGACTCATAAGATATCGCGTCGGATCATGGACGTTAGACGGCTTGTCATCTGGAGAAAGTAGAGAGATCACATTGCACGCCCACCAGTCTTGATCGGGGTGGCATTTAGATCATGTTGATCTGGCGGATCCAGGCGCTTGAATCACCGCGATTGCCTTCTCGTCGAAGTTTTTTGAGCTCGGTCACTTTGGTCTTGACCGACACCTTGCTGGAGACAAAACGGCATAAATCCATACGCGCTTCTTCAAGTGTCGGGAAAGGTCCTACATCCTGGTCACACGTTGCGTAGTACCAGGCATAGTCAGTTCTAAAAAAGCGATCCTCGCTTCTAACTGGATGAACAGATCCTTTGTCATCACGTTTCCTCATGCTGAAAGCATAGCCCAACCCGGCACGCCAAATTGCAACCCGGTTCACAGAATAGGTCAATTCTTGTTTGCTCAGGCTTCAATAAACTTTTTTGGATTGCTGCAAAGCAACTCAGAGAGCTCATGAGCCTCGCAAAATGCAGACGTTATTTCGACGATACTGTCCTCGATTTCCTAAAACGCGGGCTGTTCGCTTGCGACCTGCGCAAACAATCTGGCTAGTCGGGTCGTTTGCCGACGGTCGTATTCATTGAATAACCTAGTGCGCGATACATCTTGTAGCCAATGATGTCTCGAAGTTTCGATGGCAGTTTAGCGGCAGCTTCCGCGGGCACATCAAGGTACTGGTTCTCTTCTTGTCGCAGCCAACCAAGCGAGTAGGTCAAGATCACACCGTAGCGCCAATCTGTAGAGATATTTGCCCCCGCGCCATGCAGCGTCCCACCCAGCCAGTAGAGCACAGATCCTGCCGGCATTTCTGCTGCAATCACTTCCTCTTCTTTTGCCTCTCGATCGCCCACCCACTTGTGGCTGCCCGGCACGACCAGGGTCGCTCCGTTGTCAGCACGAAAATCGGAGACTGCCCACATGCTCGCGACAATCAAATTGGGACGCGGATGTTCAAAGAACGTAAAAGAATCATGCTCACGATGAAGCACCTGGCGACGAGCACCCGGACCCACTTCCAATGCGGCACTCACGTGAAGTTGATAACCGAACTCACCATTTGGCGTTAGAAAGTGATCACACAGACCCAGTGTCTGCTCATCGAGGACGAGCTTGCCCACCGCCGGTGACCGCACAACCAACGCACTCGTTCTACGCGTTTGTCCCGGATAAAACTGTGTTGGATCATCGTCCACGATCACACGCGCGGTTTCGAGAGACGGTGCCAGTTCCTGACGAACGAAGGCTCGCTCGTTCGCGTCGAAGAGATCAGTGACGACCAGACAACCCGCTTCTGCCAGCGCTTCAGCCATTATTGCTGGGTCAGTTTCTTTACCCAAGCGCGGTATAACCATCAAACATCCCTTCCTTATCTGTTTGCCTGAGAAAACCATCAACCCTCTCCTACGTCAACCAAACTCGGGTTACACTCCAAGTTCATAGAGAGGATCCGCAGATGCCATATTTCGAAAACGACAGCGCTAAGCTCTACTATCGCGTACAAGGCAAACGCGTCACCAACGAACCAACGTTGTTATTGATACACGGTTGGTGTTCGAATGCCGATCACTGGCTGGAGCAGGTCAATCACTTCTCCAGCCAATACCGGATCGTGTCGCTCGATCGACGAGGTCTCGGCCGATCGTCCAGCCCTGGCACGGGCCACACACCGCAACAACACGCCACAGATATCGTCGCGCTCCTTAAACACCTAAAAATCCGCAAGGTCGTCGCGATTGGTCACGCAGGCGGCGGGCCAGTTACCCTCGAACTCACCCGATCCAAGCCCAATCTGGTCAAAGCATGCGTCATGATTGATTCAGGACTCTACCCCAACGCGAACGTAAAAACGCGTAAAAGCCCTTTCGCCCAACTTCTTGGTGGCATGCTCGACAGCTTGTCAGGACCACAAGGAAAGAAAGCCTTTAAGGGCATGTACCAGGGATTCTTTGGACCTAAATGCAACAAAGCGTTGGCCCGCAATGCGGTCGCTGACGCGATGAAAACACCTCTGGAAACAATCATCGCCGAAGTAGATGTCATGGCAGTCAACACCGAGCGCATGGCCCGCCAGATCAAGCAGCCTGTCTTGTGGCTAACGGCGAACGCCGTTGACCAGAATTACATCAGTAAAAACGTCGCCAACGTGCAGTTCGCACAAGTAGTCGGGTCCGGTCACTTTCCGCAAATGGAAGTTCCTAAGCAGACTAACGCGGCGATAGAGACTTTTTTGACGCAGCTCTAACGAACTATTTTGGCGCTTTGAGATCATCAATTAGATATTTGGCCGCGATCAGATAGAACAGAGTAGAAATCACATTAAGCCCTAAGACAGACACCATTGACCACCGCAGAGAATCAACACCGAGCGCGGTCGTAGCGTGTAAAACATCGCTAATGATACCGGTTAGCTGCGGGCCCAGGCCCAAGCCAATAAGATTGGTGACAAAGAGAAGCACACTGGCAGCCAAGGCGCGCATGCGCACCCCAACCAATCGCTGGGTAAGAGCAAAACCCGGGCCAAGATAAAAAGCGCCCAGCATCACCGGTATATTCGCAACAAATAGCGCTCTAATAACATCATCTCCCAGGTAAACGTAAACCGAAAAAGGGATCGCGAGGACAGTCGCGAGGCCGGGCAACCACAGATACCAGCGATCATCTCGCTTACCCAAACGGTCGCAAATATAGCCCCCGAGAAAGGTCCCGATCATCCCCGCAAAACCGAGGTAAAAGAGCCACAACCCGACAGTTGCGGTATCGAGTCCATGCGATCGAATCAGGAATGACGGAAACCAATACCCGACGCCATTGCCCACAAACGCATGGAGTGCCGCACCGAGAGCGAGATACCGAAAGCTTCGCCGCGCCCACAAAAATCGCATCACATCCATCACCGGTGGCGCTTCTGCATTCGCTTTTACGATGGTTTCAGAAGCCCCGCGCACTGGCTCTGTGAGCGTGAAGCGCACCAACAGCGCAAGTAAGATGCCAGGAATGCCGACGACGATAAACGCGACACGCCAGCCATATTCGGCATTGACCGTGCCGCCAATCAGACTCCCGAGCATGGCACCGATCGGTATACCGAGCGCATAGATCGACAATGCAGTCGCTCGCCGATGTTCTGGAAACAAGTCCGAGATCATCGAGTGTGACGGTGGGCTGCCGCCAGCCTCACCGATTGAAACCCCGATACGCGCAACGAGCAGATAAGTGAAACTCGTTGCGAATCCGCACAGCACCGTCATGACACTCCACAACGCGAGACAAATCGCCAACAACGTGCGGCGCACAGTTTTATCCGCCAGACGCGCAATTGGGATGCCTAAGATCGTATAGAACAGTGCAAAGGCAATCCCGCCCAAAAATCCCATTTCGGTGTCGGAGACACCCAGCTCCTCTTTAATCGGTTGGGCAAGAATACCGAGAATGGAACGATCGAGAAAATTAAAGACATAAACGACGAGCAACAGGCCCAGCGCGTACCAAGAACTAGCTGACACCTTGTCATCCACAATCCCAGTTGCACCCGCCAACGCACCAGGCGCACTCGCGTTGTTCGGCTCTTCCGCCATTAACCTTCCCCGACTTTGGCTTTCGCCTGAAGACTAAGTAAGCTCACATGACATGTCTATCTGAATACTGAACAATGACTCTAGAAATCATCGGCGCCGGTTTTGGTCGCACTGGCACGCTGTCGCTAAAGACCGCCCTCGAGCGACTCGGTTTCAACAAGTGTCATCACATGATGGAAGTGGCCATAAACGCTGACCAGACAGACTATTGGTCTCGTATCGCCAATGGCACTGACCGCCCCAACTGGGACGACGTTTTTGCCGGGTATAAAGCGACAACCGACTTTCCCGCGTGCGATTTTTACGCAGTACTTGCAGACTATTACCCAAATGCCAAGGTGATCCTGACGATTCGAGATGAGGACAGTTGGTTCCGGAGTGTCAACGAGACAATCTACAGGCTCTGGCAGGTGCTCCCGAGCTGGCTGCCGCGTCTGGTACCGCGTATCGCCAAGATGCAGGACCTGGTCAGGAAACTGATCTGGGATGGCACATTCGCTGGCCAGGCTGGCGACCCCGAGCATGCCAAGGCAATTTTCCGAGCGCACAACGAAGCCGTCAAAAAAACCATTGATCCCACCCGACTGCTCGTCTTTGAGGTCAAAGAAGGGTGGCAGCCGCTTTGCGACTTCCTTGGTGTACCCGTGCCTGAGGAGCCATTTCCACACACAAATGACACTGCAAAAATGAAGCGCCTGCTTGTCTTCATTAAGTCGCTGCGCATCGTTCCGTACCTGCTCGCCGTGAGTATTTTACTTCTTCTATTCAGCTGATTATGCGCACCTCATCGTACCAGGGGTAAAATTGCTACAAATCGCAAACAACCAGAGGCACGTCAGGTAAACTAGCCGTTTGAGTTCAGGGCCTGGATTTGCGCTTCACCCCATTCATCTTTGTCATCCTCTCAGCCATCAGCTCAGCGCTTGCCTACGGTGAGAGTTATTACGTTGGACTGGCAAGCTTCAGCCAACGAGCCAACGCTGAAGACTTCGCATCCACGCAGGCCGGTTACGCGCAGATCCAAATCCGCCAGGTCGAACGTAGCCGCGGTACGTTTTTTCGCGTCATCGCAGGACCATTTAACAGCGAAGTTATTGGCCGCCAACAAGTTGTACAGAGCAAAACGAGAGGGCTAACGGGAGCCTGGTTGGTAATCGACCCTGACCCGCTTGCTCCACCCCCAAACGCCGCACGGACAATCACGACAACCAGTGAGCGCACAATACCCTCCGTACCAACAGCGAACACCTCGGTTGCTGCCACCGTTAGACCACCACTATCTGCAGAAGCGAAAACGACGCCTGACCCCCTTCCCGCGACACTCCTCGTCAGTTCGGATGCAGATAGTCCGCTAACACTGACAAAAATTTCTCGCGATCTGATTAAGGTAGACGGATTTGTCAACGAGGCGATTTGGCGGGAAATTCCGTTCGTCGACAACTTTATCGGGGTGGAGCCGGATACAGGCACTCCAGGATCCTATCCCACAAAATTACGCATCACGTACAACGAAGACGGTCTCTACGTGAGTGCGATCATGGAGCAACCCATTGACAGCCTTGTGAAAAGGCTAAGCGGCCGAGATGTTCGTGATAATCGAGATAGTCTCACGGTCACTGTCGATACGTCGGGCGAGGGTCGTTATGGCTACTGGTTTGGCATCAATCTGGGCGACGCTCTGATGGACGGCACTGTGTTGCCAGAGCGCCAGTTTCTCAGTGACTGGGACGGACCTTGGTACGGCCGCAGCCAGACCATTGCGAACGGCTGGTCGGCAGAAATATTCATTCCATGGGGGATGGTCTCGATGCCTGCCGCCACCGGGACCCGTTCGATGGGAGTCTATGTGTCACGCAAGGTAGCCCACCTGGACGAAAGGTGGGCATGGCCAGCACTACCATCGACACAGCCTAAGTTTATGACCGCACTCAACACGCTTAAGATGGAAGATGTTCAACCGCGCCAGCAGTACAGCATCTATCCTTTCGCTGCCACAGCCTACGACTGGGGCAACGAAGAGCCTGAGTATCGAGTGGGCGCAGATATCCTGTGGCGCCCGTCCAGTAATTTCCAACTCAATGCCACGGTAAATCCGGACTTTGGCATCGTAGAATCCGATGACGTGGTGATTAATCTCACTGCCACGGAGACCTTCTTTCCTGAAAAGCGACTGTTTTTCCTTGAAGGCCAAGAGATATTCATTGCAAC
>JAQWQN010000144.1 GCA_029244465.1 Pseudomonadales bacterium | reverse complement strand
CGCACCGTCCAACGACGACTTGACCCACGACACCTTCGTGACCCTGCGCGACATGGACGCCAGCCCGACTAAGGCATGGTTAGTCACACACAGAGAAGAACACGATGTTGAGCCGCTCTATGACCTCGCTTTCGGCAAGCGTCCGAGGGAAGAACTGTACGATCTGCGTGCTGACCCGCACTACCTGAACAATGTCGCTGCAGAGCCCGAATATGAGTCAGTTCGAATTGAGCTTGAGCAGCGCTTACTGGCGATCTTGGCAACACAGCGCGATCCTCGCTTGTCCGAGCAACCTTGTCGTTTTGAATACGAACCCTTTGCCGGTAGGGTACCCGAGGTATGGTTCGAAGCCGCACAAGCAGAACAGGACACGTTTAACCCAACCCAGACCAGATGACGGTTCAGTAGCCCAAAAAACACAAATGCCAGAACTGGCGAGCCACACGACGCAAGGGTTAAAAAGAGGCCGCCAGACCACGACGAAATTATGTACCGCTACCGACCCGGCAAGCCATAACCCGCCCGGCCTATGCTTTCAACCAATCGCCTGTTCGCGCGCTAGCGCCTGCATCTCATCCATCGTCATGCCAAGTTCAGCCAACACTTCAACCGTGTGTTGACCAACATCCGGCGAGGGACGCTGCTGCGTCCACGCCTGATCGCCAAAACGTAAGGGCGATCGCGGCAGAACCATGGCGCCACCGCGCGGGTGCTCGAACCGATGCAATAGTTTCATCGCCTCGACCTGTGGGTCTCTCAGCACGTCTTCGCGGGAATTCACGCGAGCAACTGCAATCTCGTTGGCAGCTAAGAGTTCTACCAGTTCATCGGTAGTATAACCAGACGTGTCAGCGCCGAGGTGGTGGGACACTATGTGGCCATCACTGGTCTTACTGACTTCATACATGTCGGCCAATTCGCCGCTGTAATTTACACCTTCGCCTTCGAAGCTGCAGTTCCACATCAGTTCAGGCCAGTTAAAGTAGATGCCAGCATCGAGCATGGAAAGTTGCACATGAGTCCCCCCGGCACCCCTTTCTCGAGCCAGTAGAGCCGCGGTAATCCCTTGCGCCGCTGTCAATGCAGTCAATTTGTCATACAAGATCGTGCGTACCATTTTTGGTTCGCCATCTGTCGACTGTGCATCGACGACACCACTCAGACCCTGAATCACATAGTCAAAAACGCGTTGCTCGGCATAGGGCCCCACCTCTCCGACACCAGAGATCGAGGTATAAATCAGCTCTGGATTGATCTTACTCAAAGCCTCGTAGCCCAGGTCAAGCCGATCCATCCGACCTGGCCGGTAGTTCTGCATAACCACGTCTGCATCTTCTGCAAGTCGGCGCACTATATTAGCGCCGGACGGATGTTTGAGATTGATACCAACTGACCGTTTGTTGCGATTAATCAACGCAAAGATTGCGCTCATGCCATTACGCGACGCCCCAAGGTTACGAATGCCGTCACCCCAACCTGGTGGTTCAATCTTGATGACATCCGCACCTTGATCGGCGAGCACAACGGCAGCCATGGGACCCGATACGACCGAGCATAGGTCTAGGATCCGGAGTCCCGACAGTGGGCCACGAGAAGTTGCTTCACCACCGGCGTCGTTTTCGGAATTCTGCAAGCTATCTCTCCTTGAAAAACATGGCTAGTCCCGCCACAGATCAGCAAGGCTGAGAACAGAACCGGCTCTGCGCGGACCACGAAAGCGGAGCCTTGCCCACTCCAGCCAGAACTGCAAGCCACAGCCATGTAATCGATCAACAATTTGGCAATATGCGTTCATTTGAGTCTTACCCGTCATTCTGGAATTATTAAGGGCAAGGGAGAGATAAAACGCATGCAAGCCTATAATCGACATCACTACCACCGTGCTCGAGTGCCCTCGGTGTGAGCGCATCACCAGCTGCGTATCAAGGTTTAAACGTCCTGGACTTATCGACCCGCTTGTCGGGCGCGTTTGCTGCCCGCTTGTTTGGTGACTATGGCGCCACGGTGATACTCGCCGAACCCGACGTTGGACATACTCTGCGTCATGAGCCGCCTTTTGCGAACGACGTAGCGGAAAGCCCGGTTCATCTGTACGTGAACTGGAATAAGAACCGTCGAATCTTCACGGATTTGTCGGAGCTAGAAAGCGATATCCAGCAGGCAGACGTGATCGTGACAACCAACTTGAAAACTGCCAAAACTATTGAACCCTGGTTGAGCAAGGACAGCGTTCACCTTTGTCTTACCCCACACGGTGCCAACGGCACATTGAGTGAATACCCCGGTAACAACCTAACACACAGTGCCAGGACCGGATGGTCATATATTAATCGTATGCGCGACGAACCACCGCTACAAATGCCACGACACCAGAGCGGTTACGTCGGCGGCATCGCAGGCTACATCGCGGCCGCGGCCGCTCTGTACCGACGCGGTACGGTAGCGGTTGCTGAACGTGTCGATGTCAGTGAGGTTGAGGCTTTTGCGCATACCGTGCATCCCTGGGGAATCATGTCTATTTACGCGGCTCAGGGTGATTCCTATGGTCCGACAGGTTGGCGAAAGCGTGGCCAACCAGGCCCGCTTTGGCACGTGGGTGGGGGTCGCATGCACTTGGCAATTGGCGACTTCCATAACTGGACCCAGGCTATGGATGCATTGGGCTTACCAGAGGTGGGCCGGGACCCTAATTTAATCCCCGACGTGGGCCGTCATGGCCGCGATCTTCAAGGCGTGGTCAAGGCATTAGGATCAATCCTTCCTCATATCGACCGCTGGCAAGTCTTCACTGATCTTGCCAAGCTCCGATGCGTGGTGGGTGTCATGCAAGATACAAAAGATCTGTTGGAAGATCAGCAATTCGCAGCGCGGGACTTTCTAACTAATCTCTCCGTTCGCGCGAAAGATGGCAAAAAAAAGATACGCTCGGCGGGCGCACCCCTGAAGCTTTCGCCTGTGCCATGGCGATTGCGGCAAACGGCCCCGACTCTGGAAGAACACAACAGCACGTTTTCCGAATCCCGCTTTCACCGGCCAAAAGCCGGCGCAGAGCGGCCAGCTGGCCCTCTTGAAGGCGTTCGTGTTTTGAGCCTTGGTCAGGCCTGGTCAGGCACGTTTGCCACGGAAATATTTTCGTTGTTGGGGGCTGATGTCGTCCAACTGGGTGGGATTCAACGCACAGATGTTTGGCGTCGGGTGCGAAACGAAGTGCCCCAGGGGGTAGCCCAAGCAGACAAGCGCCAACACCCACTCAACACTTCAGGCCTCTATAATTCGGTCAATCTCAACAAACGGGAACTCACACTGAACCTCAAAGATCCGCAAGGAATGGATCTGTTTTGGGACCTGGTGCCAAATTTTGATATCTTGATCGACAATTTCCGCGCCACGGTCATGCCCTCTTGGGGCGTCACTCTGCGCAAGTTGCAGGCCCTACGACCAGGCATAATCTGGGCTTCTATCTCCGGATATGGCACCGAGGGGCCGTATAGCGACTACCCTGCGAACGGTGCCAGCACTGAACCCATGTCCGGCTTGTCATCGCTCCATGGGTACGAAGGCGACCCAGGAATGAATACCGCCGGGCTCTATCCTGACCCCACTTGCGGCTACCTGCTCGCCAGCGGCATCATGGCCGCGCTGCATCACCGTGACCGCACTGGCGAACCACAGCGGGTAGACCTGGCCATGATGGAGGCTGTCACGACATTGTGTGGTGACGCACTCATCGAATACCAATTGACCGATGCGCTGCCGCAGCCAATGGGCAATCGACACCCTCGTCACGCGCCACACAATAATTTCCCATGCCTCGACGATGAGTGGATTGCCTTGGCAGTAGAAAGCGATGCACAGTGGGCGGCTCTGGCCAAGTTAGTTGGTGGCTCATTAAGGGCGTCTAAATGGGCCTCGTTGCCATACCGCAAAGCCAACGAACCGCTACTGGAAGAGCAATTGCGCAGGTGGAGTCAGGATCAATCTGCTGACACACTAGAAGTCACCCTGTGTAAATTAGGCCTTCCTGCCGCCCGCGTTATGCCGTTGTATGAGCTTTATACTAAGCAAACGAGTGCTTTGCACGAAATCGGCTTCATCCAAGAAGTTCATCATCCTGAGGCAGGACCTTCATTCTTACCGGGCTACCCCTGGCATTTCTCCGCTTCAGATGCGCCAGACCTGAGACCAGCGCCTTGCGTTGGCGAACACAGCCAAGAAATACTGCGTCAAGAATTAGGTATCGAAGCAGCACAATATTACTCGCTCGTCGCAGCCGGCATCACCGGCACACTCACCGAGCACGAAGAACATTATCAGCAAACTCGCTAGGGGATCATATGAATTTTAAAGGCGTGCTCATAGCCAATCGAGGCGAAATCGCTATCCGCATCAGTCGCGCGGCACAGGACTTGGGATTGCGAACCGTTGCGATTTATTCCGAAGACGATGCACTTAGCTTACACACAAAGGTGGCGGATGAAGCGATCCAGTTAAACGGATTGGGCGCGCCCGCCTATCTCAACATGCAAGGCGTTATCGACGCCTGTCTCGCTGCCAATTGCGATGCTATTCATCCCGGTTATGGTTTTCTCTCAGAACAATCTGAGTTTGCGCAATTGTGCCAGGATACGGGCATTACATTCATTGGCCCCTCACCCGCGCAATTGAGTCTGTTTGGCGACAAAGCTCGAGCCCGCGCCGCCGCCATCCAGGCAGATGTACCGGTCTTACCCGGCGTCGATCGCAGTGTCACCCTCGAGGAAGCCAGTCAATTTTTCGATGAACATCCCGGCGGCATCATTATCAAAGCGCTGGCAGGCGGTGGTGGACGCGGCACTCGTGCCGTGACAGACAAAAAGGATCTGGCGGAGGCTTATACGCGTTGTCAGTCGGAAGCGCGCTCGGCGTTTGGCATCGAAGATGTGTACGTCGAAGTATTCCTGACTAATGCTCGCCACATCGAAGTGCAGATCGTTGGCGATCAGACCGGCACGGTGACACACCTGGGTGACAGGGAGTGTTCCGCTCAAAGACGAAATCAGAAGCTCGTTGAGATTGCACCCGCCCCGGCGTTGGCGGACGGCCTCCGACAGCGCATCACCAACGCAGCAATTCGCTTCGCGGAGCAAGAGAAGTACCAAAGCTTGGGGACATTTGAATTCCTCGTCAATGCTGACAAGGGTGCACCCGAGTTCGTCTTTATCGAAGCAAACGCGCGTCTGCAAGTCGAACACACAGTCACGGAGGAAGTGACCGGTGTTGACCTCGTACAAAGCCAAATACTAATCGCGGCAGGACAGTCCCTATCTGCCGTTGGTCTGGGCCAACCGGTCACAACCCGCGGCTATGCCATTCAGGCCCGTGTGAATATGGAAACTCTAAAAGCGGATGGCAGCGTACTTCCCTCCTCCGGCACCCTGAACGCCTATCAACCACCTAGTGGACCAGGGGTGCGGACCGATGGCTTCGGCTACGCGGGATATCAAACGTCGACTGCTTTCGACTCTTTGTTAGCCAAGGTCATCGTTGCCAGCAAATCAGCTGACTTTTTTGCAGCGTCCGCGAAAATGGTTCGGACGCTCGCCGAGTTTCGCGTTGAAGGTCTAAACGTCAATATTGAATTTCTACAAAACCTCATTTCCCATCCGGATTTTGTCAATGGCCTAATCCACACCCGTTGGGTAGATGAACATGTGAGCCAGCTTGTAGCACCATCGAGCTTGGCAGACCGATTCGTTAGCGGCGACGAAACAAGCCAGAGCGGCGACGGCTTTGCCGGAGCCCGAGTGGATACCTCTGACCCATTGGCTCTATTTGCACACGATGCTGAAACAAGGGCCAAGAGAACCGAAACAAGACCGGATGACGCCAACGCGATTGGCCCCGATGGATCGATCGGTGTGAGTTCGCCAATCCAGGGCACAATCGTTTCAATTGACGTGGAGGTTGGACAGGAAGTCAGAGCCGGACAACAGTTAGCGGTCGTCGAAGCAATGAAAATGGAGCACGTCATCGCCGCGGACCATGACGGCATCGTCCGTCAGGTGACGATGGCATCTGGAGATGTGGTCCGGGATGGTTACCCCATCGTATTTGTGGAGAAAGCAAGTGTCACTGGGGGTAAACAAAGCACCGTCCAGGCCATTGATCCAGACCACATCCGCGGGGACTTACAAGAAAACATCGATCGTCACGCCTTTACGCTTGACGAACATCGTCAAGAAGCCGTTGCCAAGCGTCATGCGCGGGGCGGACGAATGCCAAGGCAGAACATCGCTGAGCTCATGGACCCAGGGTCCTTTAAAGAATACTGGCCACTGATTGTCGCGCGTCAACACAAACGCCACGATATGGAATCTCTTCGTAAACAGACGCCCGGCGACGGCGTTGTTGCGGGCACAGGCACCATCAATGCCGACTTGTTTGGTGAGGAGGCTGCACGGGCAATGGTGGTCCACTATGACTACACGGTACTGGCGGGTACCCAGGGCGCTCGCAACCACTACAAGCAAGACCGCGTGTTCGAACTCGCTTTGCGTTTTCGCATGCCGCTCATCCTATTCGGCGAAGGCGGCGGCGGTCGCCCGGGTGATGACAGCACAGGGCCAGCGGTGGCCTTCGATACCCATACGTTTACCACCTTTTCAAAACTATCTGGCGCCGTGCCGATGGTGGCAGTCAATCATGGCCGATGTTTCGCAGGTAACACCGCGCTACTCGCCTGCTGTGATGTCATTATCGCAACCAAAGACTCAACCATCGCGATGGGCGGACCTGCCATGATCGAAGGTGGCGGACTCGGCATCTACACGCCCGAAGAAGTCGGACCCATGTCCTTTCAAGTCCCGAACGGCGTAGTCGACATACTGGTCGAAGATGAGCAAGAAGCCGTGCAAGTCGCTAAAAAATATCTTTCCTACTTCCAAGGGTCAGCGAGTTCCTGGGAAGCCCCCGACCAGCGCACGCTACGTCATGTGGTCCCAGAAAATCGTCTGCGTCTCTATGACATGCGCGAAATCATTGACACGATCGCCGACGTCGACTCGGTACTCGAAATCCGCAAAGAGTTCGGCATTGGCGTCATCACCAGCTTCATAAGGGTAGAAGGTAAACCCATGGGGGTCATCGCCAACAACCCACATCATCTGGCCGGCGCAATCGATTCCGATGGTGCAGACAAAGGTGCGCGGTTTATCCAACTTTGCGATGCTTTCGATATACCAATCCTCAGTCTGATGGACTGCCCAGGCATGATGGTAGGTCCCGATGTCGAAGCCACCGCACTAGTGCGGCACTGCGTGCGCATGTTCAACGCCGGAGCAAACCTCACAACACCCCTCTTTGGGGTGATCGTCCGCAAAGCATATGGGCTCGGGGTGCAAGCCATGTGTGGCGCCAGCGCTTTGGTCGGTTTCTTTACCGTCGCATGGCCAACAGCAGAATTCGCCGGCATGAATATAGAGGGCTCAGTGAAGCTCGGTTATCGCAAAGAACTCGCAGCCATCGACGATCCAGACGAGCGAGCGGCAGAATTTAACAAGCGAGTAGACCGCGCTTACGAATCGGCTAAAGCCGTCAACGCGGCTGCCGGTGGTGGCTTGGATGATGTCATCGACCCAGCAGAAACCCGGTCCTGGATAGCGGAGAGCCTAAAGCGATTACCGCCTGTACCCGAGCGGACAGAGAAGAAGTATCCTTTTATCGATACCTGGTAGTTCTCGGCAAACCGACATAAATGCGTTCGGCAATCGCAGATGCAGGTAGACTGTAAATCCGCTTACATTCTTGGACAGGCCAATTGGACCACCTTACTCTCACAATGCCTGATGATTGGCATCTACACGTGCGCGATGGCGATGCCTTGGCGGACGTACTGCCATTTACCGCGCGGCAATTCGGCCGCGCGATTATCATGCCCAATCTGCCAATACCCGTAACCACTACAGCGCAAGCACTAGCCTACCGAGAACGCATCTGCAGCGCGCTACCCGCAGACGCCAACTTTTCGCCTTTGATGACACTTTATCTCACCGATAACACGCCAGAGACCGAGATTCTTGCTGCCAAACGCAGCGATTGCGTGTTCGCGGTAAAACTCTACCCGGCAGGCGCGACCACAAACTCGCAATCCGGCGTGACCAACATTACGAACTGCTATGAGGCACTTACCGCGATGGAGCGAGTGGGCCTGCCGCTACTGGTCCATGGCGAGGTGACAGATAGCCACGTCGATATCTTTGATCGAGAGGCAGTCTTCATTGCAGAAATCCTGGCACCCTTAACGGTGCGATTTCCAAGACTAAACATCGTTTTCGAGCACATCACAACCGCTGAAGCCGCAGATTTTGTCACTAAAGCACCCGACAACGTTGCCGCAACCATCACGGCGCACCACCTGCTATTGAATCGCAACGCCCTGTTTGAAGGCGGTATACGGCCACACAATTACTGTCTACCCGTGCTGAAACGAGAGCGGCATAGATTGGCACTTCTTGAAGCCGCCACCTCAGGTAATCCGAAATTTTTCCTCGGCACCGATAGTGCCCCCCATAGCCGAGATACGAAAGAACACGCCTGCGGTTGCGCCGGCAGCTTTACCGCACCCACAGCCATCGAACTGTACGCGCAAGCTTTCGAAACAGTTGGCAAACTCGAGCAGCTAGAAGCCTTTGCCAGCCACCATGGGCCAGACTTTTATGGCCTCCCGCGCAACACCGAGTCGCTGCATCTTGAGCGTCGCCCGTGGCAAATCCCGTCCAGCTATCCCTACCTTGGAGAAGAAATTGTCCCGTTCATGGCAGGCGAGCAAATTGCTTGGTCGGTCATTGAGGCCGCGCCCTAGAATGGCGCGAGACACAGCTTGCACATGAAAACTAGCGCTGATTTACTCGATTAGAATTAGGTTACTCGCCCCTGCACTTGGTTAACGGGTTTGCTCTTAGATCGCCCGCCATGCCGCATCAAAACGGCATCCATTAACGGCGTGGCTTTCGCGTCTGAATCGGCGATGGAAATTCGACCAAACTGAGCGCGTCCGATTGCATGCGGTGCAGCCCCTTATTGCCATTCCGGATCATCCAACGAGAGATAGAACCAACATAGCCGTGAGCAATTTTGTTGACTGTGCTTACTTGGATGTCCACCTCGTAATTGAAACCGAGGTGGCCGGGCATCCCTTGCAACTGCCATCGGATCACCCGCTGCAGAACTGGCTCATCTATTGCTCTAGCTAATAAATGTCTCGATCTCGATTCCGCTCCCGCTTTACACATCGTTTGATTATCTGGGTTTTAGCTCTGTGCCACGCTTGCACTTCTGCTCGCGCCACCACGGCTCAGAAGCACCACAAGCGCCATGCTTGCAGGCATCGCGCTCGATTCGTTTGGCAAGATTTATCACGGCTCGCGACCGGCCTTGCTGCTCGGCGGGATCGCGGCGCGTTGCAAGTCGTGGTTGCGATCAAAGATCGTATGCAGCGCGGACACATCGCCATTCCCAACCGATTGGCCTCGACTATCCGGATGAACAAGGCAATTTGAAAACCACTGGTGCCGCCCCAAATGAACTCACGACAAATGAACTCACGACAACCGAGCGTGCCGACCAATTCGTCGCCACGCCGTGGCACAAGTCTATCTCGGGTCGGGTGGAAGCAATCAGTTAAGCGCCGGCCTATCTACAACAAGGAATCCAGAACGAGATTGACCGACTCGATGATACGTTGATCGCGTGGGCGTAAATCCGGTTCGAAACTATCCCCCGTGAGGTGCTGAAGTCCTTGGATGTAGCGCACAGCGATCTCACTCGATTGCTCGCTGGAGAACTGCTGTCCCGCCTCCTTGACCATGCCACGGGCGAACTCCTTCGAGAACGACACAGGTTTGCCATCTCGGGTGAGTGGCGCGCCCTTTTCGTCCATTCGCCAGAAGCGCGATGAATCCATCGTATAGAGCTCATCGGCAGACACGATCTGGCCCTCCGTATTGATCCCATGCTCAGTCTTGGTATCGACCAGTACCATGCTCTTTTGAGCCAAATATTGGGTCACAATACCGAACGCCATAAGCGACGCATTGCGGATTTGCGCATACTGCCCCACTGTGCAGACACCATTCTGGATCAGGTAGCTGGGATCAATCGTGTGATCTACCGCTTCCTTCGTACTCGGCGTATCCATCAAGTACGGTAGCTGCCCGTTCGGCTCAAGAGCAGCGAGATCAAGCTGATGCCCCGCGTAACTCATGGTGCTTAGTCCCTCCTCCTTGGCCACCAGCCAGTGCTGGTAGAGGGAAGTCGACGTCGAACTCTCAGCCATGTAGAGGCGAAGAACATTCTCTACCATCAACAGCTTCAGGTTTTCCGCAGGAATCACCGTTGAGGTAGGGGATAGCCCATCGACTTCAAACTGTGAAGAGCCAAGTACTGGCTTCACCAGTTGATGCATATGATCGTGGTTGAGCGCTAAGACCTGGTCTTTGAAGGGAATCGCACCGCGATTCACATCGTGGGTTGAAATTCGGTTGTTGCGAAACATCAAACGGATGGCCTTACCGGATGAGGTTCTCAACTGATCACCGAATACGGAGTCGGACACCTTGCCTTCTAATACAGTGCAACCGCTCAGACGCGGTAGCTCACCATCCTCAATCAGCTGTTTGACGGGACGGCCTTCATTCACAGCGACCCCATGGGTCGCCACAAGTTCGCGGATCTTTTCTTCGTTTAACATGGGTAAAACGTCTGTTCTGTCGTAGCAGCACTACCTGATCTGGCAGGATAGTCATTTCTAACAGCCATTCCAAGAAAACGAGTCAACCGGATCAGTTTTCCGAATTTCCTAGCCCAAAACCGATCAACGAGGCGTTAACGGGAATGACGTGAAGCGCGTTTGGGTATAAAACTCGCGGCTCAGACCGCCACCCTCCCGTCCCAAGCCACTGTTCTTCATGCCACCAAACGGCTGCCGCAGAGCGTGGTCTGCATCACCAAAGGAAATTATGGCGGCCACGGGGCCAAAGATTTCTTCCTGACAAGCCCGCGCGCCATTATCGATGTCAACAATTGCTGTCGGCTCAATAAAGTAGCCAAGACCCTGCTGGTTTGAAGCCAACAAGAAATTCCTGATAGATTTCACGCGGCACGTGTCGCTTTTTTCAGACCGGCATCGGCAAAAAATAAACTTAGCAGACTTGCCACCAAGCTCAAAAGACGTGCGTTTTAACGTCTTCGCTGCCCGCGTCGCAATATCCCGAGCTGTGGTCGGCGGACCGGTGAAGGAAACACCGATGACATCCTAGTGTTCAACCAATGGCGCGCCGGCTTCCGCGCCGTAACCAAGCACCATGTTGGATACCTCGGTGGGCATTCCTGCTTCCGCATAGATCTCACATACCACGGCCATGCTCAGTGGCGACAGCTCTGAGGGTTTATGTACTGCAGAATTACCATAAGCAAGACAAGGCGCCATTTTCCAAGTGGAAAACATGAAGGGACCGTTCCAGGGAGTGATCAGTGCAAACACCCCAGCCGCGTCTGACATTGTGTAAGTGAGCGAGGAATCATCGCGATTGAACGCCCGATTACCGGCCAACTTTTATTCTTCTGCAAAAAACCGCAAGTTCCACGCCGAGCGGTTAATCATCGGATGGACACCGGCATGTTCAGGTCCTATCGGCGCACCCATCTCCAAGCTCTGCAGCTGCACAATTTCATCTGACCGCGCCTCCATTAGATCAGCCGCGCGAAATAAAACCTTGCGCCTGAACTCAGGCTTCGCTCGCGACCAAGCGCCATCTTCAAAGGCTACCTTGGCTGCTTAAACGGCATCATCAATATCCGTGGCATAACCACGCACCGCCAGGGTAGTGGTCGCTTCTGTTGCTGGATTAATGACAGCAAATTGCGCACCCGAACGGGATGGCCTGAACGATCCATTGATAAAGTGTTTCGGGGGAGTAATTGCCGGGAGATCAACTGCACTGATGACGACATCTTCCCACGATAGGCAGGATAATCAACGAAACTGCATGCTACGCGCATATTAATCAGATTTGTG
>JAQWQN010000106.1 GCA_029244465.1 Pseudomonadales bacterium | reverse complement strand
ATATAAACGCTCTTTTGACGACGAGACGAAAGTATCCCCCTGTGTCAAAGTGGCTCGATTTTGGTTGGAAATGAAACTGCCCGAGTTCTGGGGTCATAGGCGTACGCACTTTTGGGTGCTTGGCTGCCCCTAGAGCAGGCGCTTATTGGGCATTCGTGAATTCGAAGCTGAGCGCATCTATGCCCGGGCTAGGCATTGCCCTGGTTTTGTTGATCTGAATTTGTAGATGAAACGTGCTTTTGCGCGTGCACAGGCGGCGCGCGTGATTGTCGGATGTGGGTAAGGATGTTGTCGATGATTGCGGGGTCGCTGCTGGCGCGCTAAAGCGCGTGCGATGACTCGCAAGTTGCCGCCACACAGAGCGCAGATAGTCAGGTCGAATTCAAACGCGCGTTTAAGGCGCTGGGCCCAGGTCAGTCGAGAGGATTCGGTCGATTGGCTCTGGTTCGGACGGTTCGTTGGGTTGGAAGAGGTGGGTTTGTGGGCGCGTGGCTTGCGCGGCCTGCCGGGCACGACCCGGTCCCTTAATTTGCTGTTGGGTGCAAACGCGCCGTGATAGTGGGTCTGGTTGAGCCGCGGTCTGGGGACGAGTGCGGCGAGTCTGGCGAGCAGGTCCAGAGGTTCAAATAGAAAATGGGTGGTGCCATTGGAGTAAGGGTGTTTGAGCGCGCAGCGTAGTTTGCCCTTATGTGGAAACATCGAGAAACTTGCTGCCGGATGTCAAACTTAGTGCAGCATGAATTTAGAAGACCTCGGCAATCTGGGAGAGACGATTAGTGGCATCGCCGTTGTAGCGTCCCTTTTCTATCTTATCTTCGAGGTCCGTCGAAATACTCGATCAGTACACGCTAAATCAGCATGGGATGGGACCAATTCACTTGCGGAGTTGTGTGAGACGATAGCGCCCAACCCACAGCTTGCAGAACTTGTACTGCGCGCTCACGATCCAGCCGTCGGTCCTGACGACCTGACGCCCGCCGAGTTCAGTCAATTCCTCTTCGTCGCTCGATCAGTGCTATTCAAATACGAGGCACAATGGCACATGTGGGCCGAAGGTAGTCTCTCGGATGAAATGTGGCAGAGCCGACGCCTTTGGGCCAAGGCTTTTATCAGTCTGCCAGTACCCAGCGGAGTTTGGACAATCGAGAAAGACTCGCACCAGTATCATGCTGGGTTTATCGAGTCAGTTGAATCGGCTGACCTTCGTGCGGGTATTCGTATTGGACGCGCTGCACTGAATGGCCGTTGTTGCTCGGATTGAGCCGTAATTGGCGACTGTCTGAGTTTTGCAACATCAGTCAGATGGTGACATTTCCGAATATGAGCAAAATCGACCCAAAACGGCCGTTTGCTGAGATTAGAATCTAGGCTAATCTTGCCCGGTCTAGGGGATGGAGGATTTAATGGACTGGGACGCGGTCGGAGCAATCGCTGAGGCTGCGGGGGCGGTTGGTGTGATGCTAACGCTTATCTATCTTGCGCTCCAAACAAGACAAAATTCTCGCGTATTAGAACAAACCGTTCGGGTGCACGAAACGAACGCCACCCGCGCAAATAGCGATGGCGTAATGAATTTGCAATCCGTTTTAGCACAGGATCATGATCTTGCGTGGATCTGGAAAAAAGGGCTAGCCGGTGAAGATCTTCAAGAACCAGAGCTTGCACGATTTGAAGCTTACCTCAATATGTTTCTATTCGACTTGGAGTACAAACTGTACCTCTCCAACGTCGGAGAGTTCGATGAGTTGGGTGGCGCAGAAGTGCTAACGCGACATATTGAGGGCCAGATTCCGCATCTCATGCGATCACGCCATGCGCGTCAGTGGTGGGTAGAGAATTCAGTTAGAACGTTTGGGCCGGTTTTTGTCGATACAGTCAATCGAATAGCCGAAGGATAGGAAATATTAACGCTGTTTTGAAGGCGATATGAAAGTATCACCGTTATTCGATATTCGTTGGAAACGAGACCGGCCAGTTTCTAAAGTGCAGGAGTGCTAAGTTGCGGCTCGCGATTGTGTACAGCGGCGAACGCAGTAGTGCCTTAATCATCGGGTTGGCGACTCGATAGGCTAAATTCCCGACGCGCTCGATAGTGTTCACTCTTCGCCCTGCTCCGCTTTAAAATCGCCTTGCTCGCTTTTTTTATGCAGAGTAGACTCAAAGTCTAGTATTTGAATCGCGATGGACACTTGGGGAGGCTTAAGATGTGGTCGTTTATCAGTCTAATAGTGCAGCCGCTTCGCTGCGTCACGGCGCTTGGTCTGCTTCTGCTTGCAAGCTCCGTTTCTGCAGAAACCTCCGATTATCGGGGGGTAATGGAATTTCAGGAGTATTGCGCCTCGTGTCATGAAACGCCTGAACCGGGTACGAAGGTTCCTTCGCGCGCTGAGCTGAAAGCCATGCCGCCAACGAAGATTTTCGAGTCGATGGCGGTTGGCAAGATGAAGCCGCAAGCACAAGAACTCAGTGAGGAGCAGATGCGCAGAATCGCTGCGTGGTTGAGCGGGCGCCCCCTTGGCGACATCGATCGCTCAGCTTCCGCGATGGCCAATGCATGCCCCGATGACGCGAAACTGGGCAATCCGCTGATCGGCGGTCGCTGGCTTGGTTGGAGCCCCGATTCGACCACGAGTGGTCGATACCAGTCTGTTGACGCTGCGGGTCTCGATCCAGCCGCAGTGCCGAACCTGAAACTGAAGTGGGCATTTGGCCTACCTGGTGCTGCGACATTGCGAAGCCAGCCCGTGGTGGGCGGTGGCTGGCTGTGGGTAGGGAGCGACAACGGCATGGTTTATGCGCTCGATGCGAATACCGGTTGTGTACATTGGTCGTACGAAGCAGAGCGGCCCGTGATCAGCACAATCAGCATCGGTCCCATACCAGATTCCCCCGGGCGCTACGCAGCCTACTTCGGCGATTTCAGCGCCAACGTGTACGCAGTTGATGCCGAGACGGGGAAGCAACTGTGGAGGACACAAGTCGGCGAGCATCATGCGGCGGCAGTCAGTGGTTCCGTTGTTCTGGATCCCGCGGGCGAGCGCCTCATTGTCCCGGTAGGCTCATGGGAGGAGCCGATGGGTGTTTCCGCTAACTATGAGTGCTGCACGTCTCGCGGCGCAGTTGTCGTCCTGAATGCCAAAACCGGTGAACAGATATGGAAGTCATATACGCTCCGCGAAGCGGCCAAGCCGTTGTGGAAGAACAGCAGCGGTGTGCAGCAATATGGTCCATCCGGTGCCGCTATATGGAGCGCGCCTACGATCGACACTCGGCGTAACGCCGTCTATGTGGGCACATCAAACGCGTACGTGCCTGTGCCGGATGGCGACGCCAGCGACGCCATTATCGCTTTCGCGCTGGACACGGGGGAGTTTCTCTGGTCGCAGCAACTGCTTGCGGATGATGCGAACGACTTTGGTTGTGGCGCCACGCCAGAGGAATATGAGCAGAACTGTCCAGGCAAGGAGCCGGGACCTAATGACGACATCGGGGCATCGCCGATTCTTCACACGCTAGAGGATGGACGGCAGATCCTGATCGCGGCACAGGAAAGTCGAACGGTCACGATACTCGACCCGGATCGTAAGGGCGCCATCATTCGGCAAGGCATTCCTTCGGACCGAGTCACTTCGACGGGCGGTAATCTTGGCCCGGCGGACGACGGTGAACTGCTCTATGTGCCCCTCGGATTTAAGGCTTACCAGAATTTCGAGAGCGCAGAGGGCTTGGATGCGGAAGGCGGATTGGTGGCGCTGGATCCTGCCACCGGGCGCCGTGTCTGGACTGCAGTTGTGCCCAAGCCAACCGATTGTAAGAATGCGAAGTCGCAATACTGCAGCTCCGCGAATCAGGCTGCTGCCACCGCGATTCCTGGTGTGGTGTTCACAGGTTCAGTAGATGGGACAATGCGAGCGTTCGCGAGCGCCGATGGCACTCTGCTCTGGTCCTACTCGAGTAACCGCACCTTTCAGACCATTAACGGAGTCGAGGCTCACGGGGGTTCGCTCGGCGGCCCCGGACCTACGGTGGTCGACGGAATGGTCTATTGGGGTTCCGGTTATGCCATCCTCGGGACGACGCCCGGAAACGTATTGCTTGCCTTCGAGTCCGAGTCCGATCCTGCTGCCCCTAAAAAGAAGTAGAAACAGCAACAGGACGAGTGATTATCCGAATTGCGGACATCTTCCTTTATTGGCGCGGAGCGTCGATGCATTGATACGATGCGCTGCCAGGAAGGAGAACAAACAATCGAACCACTCAATCTTACCGGCATGAAAAGGCAGCCGTCGCAGGCGCGTGGGATTAATCGAGTCAACGACATTCTCGATGCCTGCGAGACGCTCCTGGGTGAGACGCGATACGAGGACATCAGTATCGATGCCATCATTGACACGGCAGATGTTGCAAGAGGGACGCTGTACCACTTTTTTGACAGTAGACGATCTGTGTTCCTAGCGGTGATGCACCGTGCTCTGCTGGAAATCAACGAACAAACCACCACCAATCCTGGTGAAGACGAACTCGAATTTGTCGATTACGTGGCCAGGGTGGAGCGCCGACTTCAGCAAGTGTGGAAAAAACACGATCACATCGTGGAGTTCTATGAAGCCAATAAATACAGCCCTGATTTCAATGAGCTGAGGCAAGCACAGCATTTGCATTCTGTTGAGGTCATGGCAGATGAGCTGCGCTCTCGCCATCCGGAGATTAGCCTTACCAGGGCGCAGGGGATCAGTCGGACCTTGTTGCAGGCCATATACACGGGGCTCGATAACGTGAGTTTGTCGCCTTCCAACAAAGCAACCGCGTTCAGGCGTGAGTGGCAGCAAATGATCATGGCTTACATTAACAGTCTCGAGTTGTCGCAACCGATTGCTGACGACAAATCCTGAATCGGGGTATGCGGAAAACTGGACCGATAATCTAGTTTGGGATATAAATCGGACTGAGAATCCAGGATTGGTTTGGAGGGTTAGATATGTCGTTCTATAGCTTGATCTTTGGGCCCGGCAGAAGTGGGCGGTGTGGTCGGTCTTTGCCGGTCCGATTCACACTTGCGGCATACAAGGTGCCGCGCGCCGTTCAGTTTGTCGATGACCTACCTAAAACCAGCACGGGCAAGGTGATGCGGCGAGAACTGCATACGCTGGACGCGTGACTTTGCGTTGCGCCAACGGCCAGAACAAGAATTTGGAGAAGCCGATTGATGACAAAAAACACGACATTGAAGCTGATACTTGGCGGAGTGCTCTCTGCGCTGTCTATGTCTTTATGGGGCGGGGATGCTGAGCAGATGAACACCTCTCCAATGAGACTGGAGCCAGAAAAAATCCCATACTCGCAGATGAACACCGATATGCCTCCATGGCCAGACGAAGACATTCTTTCTGGGGTATCCGAGCATCGGTATAAGTCTCTGTACTCTGGTGATATCAATGTGGCGATCTACGAAGCCAAACCGATGACGTTACGAATCGACGACTATTCCATCGATGAGTTCGTCACGGTGATCAGTGGGACACTTATTCTGACTGCCGATGGGGGCTCGCCTCAGCGCTTCGAAGTCGGCGAAAGTGTGCTGGTACCAAAAGGATTTACCGGGACCTGGGAAATGCAGGGGAATTTCCGGGAAATGGTCGTGATCATGAACGAGAATACAGACGGTCAACCATGACCAATTCATCCTGGTACTTGGCCGCGCACAACTGATGACTTACCAGAACGGCCGTCGTGGAACACCACACGGGGCCGCGTTAGCGTGGCAAGATGCGTAACACCGTTGGACAAAGGAAAAATAGATGTCAGCAAGCACTTTCAAAATTGTCCCTGATTCTGCAGGTGAGAAAAGACCTTCGGAACTGATCCCGAAGGCGAATTTCACGACCGATGAGTCAAACGAAACAACCATGCGTTTTTATGACGCCGAAGATGGGTCTGTTGCTTCCGGCGTATGGGAATGCCCGCCCTGCAAAGTCGAAATCCCCAGCTACCCTGTTAACGAGATGATGACCATCATCTCTGGAGCAGTAACCATTACAAATGCGGATGGCGTGGAAGAAACGTTCGGCCCCGGTGAAGTCGTCTTCGTATCG
>JAQWQN010000092.1 GCA_029244465.1 Pseudomonadales bacterium | reverse complement strand
GTTGGGTAGATAGTCGAAGAGCGAGCCAAGTTCAGGGAAGAAGAGAGACAGATAGTATTCGATGCCATTAGGTACGATATTACTGGAGACGTCTTGGTAGACACTGCAGCGTCGTACGTCGACGTTAAATGTGTTGTGCCAGCCGTCTCGAAAACGTGCAATGGCTGCGTCGTCGAAGGGGAATTCCTTGGCCGGCAGTAGTTTCAACGCTTCTATGCGCTCGACGGTCCGTTGCGTCTCCGGGTCGAAGGTCCTTAGGGTTTCGATTTCGTCGTCGAAAAGATCGATGCGGACAGGCAGCTCTGAACCCATTGGAAAAATGTCCATGACGGACCCGCGTACCGCGTATTGGCCTCGTTCATTAACGGTGTCGGTCAATTGGTAGCCAGCGGATTCAAGGCTCATACGTTGCGTTTGGATGTCGAATTCTTGGGCCGTCATCAAATCGAATGATGCGCCAGCCAGGTAAGTTGTCGGCGCTATACGTTGCAAGAGGGTGGTGACTGGAACGCTAAGAACGCCGCGTTTGGTCATCTGTAACGCACGCAATGTTGCCAGTCGTTCTGAGGTTATATCCTGATGTGGACTGAACGCGTCGTACGGGAGCGTCTCCCAGTCTGGGAAAAGAAGATTGTTTTCAGGTTCAGTACCAAAGAAATCTAGGCCGGCGTGCCACCGCTGCGCCGCAGCAGAATTTTCAGTTAATACCACAATCAGACGTGATTCCTGGCGGCTGAGTTCGGCCACTGCAAGCATGTCGGCACTGCCGTGCAGGTCGTTCCATGCCAGAGATTGGCTCGAAGGTGGTAGGAAAGCTTGATTTGCCACATTGGGCAGTAGTGATCGAGTCAATTTTTGGCCAGAGCGAGCGGGAAAGTTGGCGATTCTACCTAGATTTGTAAGCAAAAACTTGATGCAAAGACGTGCGCTCGAGCCTTTTTATAACAGCTTTAGCGACCGGCCTTAATTCGCTGGGCGGGTAAGGAAGCCAAGGCATCGGTCGTTAGCTGTGGATAAGTCGCTAAAAGGCTCTAGCCAGAGGGTCTGCAAAGCGATACAGTGACGCGATTTTTATCGGGGAGTCCGAAAAGCAAGGGCGCGCGATTGTAGGAGATATTTGTGTTCGGGGATTGAACGGGGATGTGGCAGATGCCATTGGCGGAAGCGTTAAAACAACCAAACCCAGTTTTATCAAGATCTCGAACAGTGAGTAGTGACTCAATCTAGTGAGCCTTGTTGGCCAGCTATGCAACCAACTGATATTCAAAACCCTAACTACTTTCACAAAGTAGTTGATTGTCAATGGGCGTGTCCCGCCCATACACCCGTTCCTGAGTACATTCGACTGATTGCGCAAGAGCGCTATACCGAAGCTTATATGTTGAATTGGGACTCAAACGTTTTTCCTGGCATTTTAGGCCGAACCTGTGATCGGCCTTGTGAGCCCGCTTGTCGGCGAGTGCGAACTGAAGAAAAGCCCGTTGCTATCTGCCGACTCAAGCGAGTTGCTGCAGACAACAAAGGTGATGTCAGCGACTATATGCCGCGAGTGCCTGCCGTTAAGAACGGCAAGAGAATCGCCCTTATTGGCGCCGGACCAGCCTCCTTGGCCGTTGCCCGTGACCTATTGCCGCTAGGATATGAAGTTCATTTGTTTGAAAAGGATCCTTATGGCGGCGGGATGATGCGCTCGCAAATCCCTGCGTTCCGTTTGCCGATCGAAGTGCTGGATGAAGAAGTCAACCAAATTCTGGATATGGGGGTCGTCTGTCATTTCGGTGAAGAGATTACCAGCATGAAAGCGATGTTAGACATGGGCTTTGACGCTTACTTCATAGGTACAGGTGCTCCGCGTGGGCGCGACCTAGATCTTCCCGGTCGGTCCGAAGTCGATGATTTCATTCACATTGGTATCGATTGGCTGTCTAGTGTTGCATTTGGGCACATTGACGCGATTGAAGGCAAAGTAATCGTCATGGGTGGTGGTAACACCGCGATGGATTGCTGCCGAACCTCGCTGCGGCTTGGGGCTGAGAGCGTAAACGTGGTCGTTCGATCTGCATTCGACGTCATGAAAGCTTCCGAGTGGGAAAAAGAGGATGCCATGCGGGAAGGCATTCCGATTATCAATAACCGACCGCCGAAAGAATTTGTCCACGAAAATGGCAAATTGAAGGGGATTGTCTTTGAGTGTGTTGAGCCTGTGGAAGAAAACGGCAGGTTAAAGTACGTCCCAAGTGGTGAGCCCGACGTTTTTATGGAAGTGGATCACGTCCTAATGGCGATTGGACAGGACAATCATTGCCCATGGATAGAACGCGACATTGGTCTTGAATTCGATAAGTGGGATTGTCCCGTACTCGACGAAATTACTTTTCAATCGACCAATCCAAAAGTGTTTTTTGGCGGCGATAGTGCGTTTGGCCCAGAGAATATTATTTGGGCATCCGCGCATGCGCACCAAGCCGCGATTAGCATTCACTTGATGTGTGAGGGCAAGGATCTGAAAGCAGATCGCCCGCCAGAAGGGGTTAATTTAATCTCAACAAAAATGGGCATGCATGAGTGGGCCTATGATGCAGCCCATGATGCTTCTGGGCGGAATCTTGTCCCGTTGGTTGCTCAAGAAGCGGCGCTAGATGACGTCAAAGTCGAAGTCGAGTTGGGCTTTGATCAGGTGCTGGGTGCGGCTGAAGCGCAACGCTGTCTGAACTGTGATGTGCAGACAGTATTCACCGAAAACCTCTGTATCGAATGTGATGCATGTGTCGATATCTGTCCAATGGATTGCATTACATTTACGGGTAACGCCGAGGAAGGCGACCTGAGAAAGCGACTCACAGCGCCGGCGCCAAACGCGGAACAAGATCTATACGTATCGGAAGACCTCCCGACCGCCCGGGTAATGGTCAAGGACGAAGACGTTTGCTTACATTGCGGTTTGTGCGCTGAACGTTGTCCGACCAATGCTTGGGATATGCAACGCTCTGTTGTGCATGTTCCTCAGCTTGGTTCATTTGCAGAATAAAACTACTCAAAGAATTACGAGGAACTGATGTCAGTCATTCATAACGACTTCGTTATACGGTTTGCTAATGTCAATGGGTCTGGTTCGGCAAGCGCCAATGGTATGTTCGCCAAAGCTCTTTTTCGAATGGGGATTCCTGTCGCTACTCGGAATATTTTTCCTTCCAATATCCAAGGGCTACCGACTTGGTTTGAGGTGCGGGTTAGTGAACAGGGTTATCTCGGTAGACGGGAAGGCGTAGATATTATGGTTGCCATGAACGCCGAAACGTTTGTCGAAGATGTCGGATCAGTTAGCCCGGGTGGCTACCTTTTGTACGACAACTCTAAGCCCATTGCAAAAACGTTGAAGCGGGATGACATAACGGAAATTGGTATACCTTTATCGACGATGTTGCTTCCTGAGTTCACCGATCCCAAGCAACGTAGTCTGTTCAAGAACATCACGTACCTTGGCGCGTTGTCGGGATTGTTAAATATTGACTTCGAAGTCATTACAGGAATGGTGGCGACGCAGTACAAAGGTAAGGACGCACTGATTCAGCCCAACATTCATGCGCTAGAATTGGGTCGTCAATATGCGTACGAATACCTCAATGCACCGCTGCCAATCCAAGTTCGGCAATCTGATCAGGTTGGCGACCGAATTATGATAGATGGTAATGCCGCTGCAGCGTTAGGTGCCCTGTATGGCGGCGCAACGGTTTGTGCGTGGTATCCGATAACGCCATCGACTTCGGTTGCAGAAGCGTTTGAATTGCATGCTAACCGACTGCGCGTTGAGCACGACTCTGGACAGAAAAAGTTTGCCATTGTTCAAGCCGAAGATGAACTGGCTGCAATCGGAATCGTGATTGGCGCTGCATGGAATGGTGCGAGATCGTTTACGGCGACCAGCGGGCCTGGCGTGAGCTTAATGTCGGAGTTTTTGGGCTTGGCGTACTTCGCAGAAATCCCTGCAGTTTTGTGGGATATTCAGCGTGCTGGACCGTCAACAGGTATGCCAACACGGACACAACAAAGCGATGTGTTGGCCGCAGCCTATGCATCACACGGTGATACCAAGCACCCGGTCTTGTTTCCTGCGACACCAAAAGAATGTTTTGACTTTGGCGCAGAGTCCCTCGACCTCGCGGACCGACTGCAAACGCCGATCATTGTGTTATCGGACCTAGAGCTCGGTATGAACGACAACTTAAGTGAACCGTTTGAATGGGACGATTCTCGCACTTACGATCGCGGCAAGGTTTACACCGCCGAAGATCTAGATGAGCTTGAAGTCTTCGGCAGATATCTCGATATAGATGGTGACGGCATCGGTTATCGAACACTACCAGGTACCCATCCGGACAAAGGTGCATTTTTCACGCGTGGGACGTCTAGGGACGAGTTTGCCGCTTATACGGAGTCTCCAGAAGCCTACGAACGGAACATGCAGCGTTTATTGACCAAGTGGGAGACAGCTGCCAAGTTGGTGCCGTCGGCAGAAATTAACAATCAAAAGCGCGGCGTGGGTGTCATCTACTACGGTACCACTTCGCTACCGATGCCAGAGGCGCTTGAGCAGCTGTCTGCAGAAGGGATCACGATTGACACTTGCCGCATCAGAGCGTTCCCGTTTGGTGATGAAGTGGCTGAGTTTGTTGACAGCCATGAACTGGTCTTTGTTGTTGAACAGAATCGCGACGCGCAGATGCGTAAGCTCTTAATTAACGAAAACGAGTTTTCACCTCAGAAGCTGGTAGCGGTCACTTACTATGCTGGACTTTCGATTTCGGCTGATTTTATTTACGGCGAAATACTGAAGTATTACCAAGAAAACAAGCTCTCACGCCTGACTGAGGTGCAAAAATGACCTTTGTAGCAAAACCAAGAACGCATCATCCGCTCCTGCCAGTGAATGAGCTTGGTCTGACGCGCCGGGATTATGAAGGGTCGGTGTCGACGCTGTGCGCCGGATGTGGACATGACTCAGTTTCTGCAGCCATCGTACAAGCTTGTGCGGAGCTTTCTATACCGCCGCATCGGTTTGCCAAAGTGTCCGGCATTGGGTGTTCGTCAAAAACACCGAGCTACTTTCTCAACAAATCTCATGGCCTTAACTCAGTTCACGGACGAATGCCGTCTGTTATGACCGGTGCTAATTTAGCAAATCGAGATCTCTATTGTGTCGGTGTTTCGGGCGATGGGGACTCTGCGTCAATTGGTATGGGCCAGTTTGCTCATATCGTAAGACGTCGGATTAATATGCTCTACGTGGTCGACAATAATGGCACTTACGGTCTGACCAAGGGGCAGTTTTCGGCGACTAATGACAAAGGCTCAACATCAAAGAAAGGTGCGCCAAATCTCTACGAACCGATAGATCTGGCAAGTATGGCTTTGCAACTGGGTGCAAGCTTCGTCGCGCGAAGTTTTTCTGGTGATAAGCAACAGCTAGTGCCTCTCATCAAGGCAGCCTTAGTCCACAAAGGTATGGCTTTTATCGATGTGATCTCACCATGTGTTGCGTTTAACAATCACAACGGTTCGACCAAGAGTTACGAACACATCCGACAGCATGGACAGAATGTTGTGAACGCGGACTACATCGCCGATCACGAAGAGATTACCGCCGATTACGAGCCCGGCACGTTCGAAGATGTATCGATGCCAGATGGTTCCACTCTGCGTTTATTCAAAATCGATGAGAACTATGATCCCCATGATCGCGTCAGTGCGCTGAATTATGTGCAACGCCGAGGGCAGGAAGGTGAAGTGGTTACCGGATTGCTCTATGTGGATCCTGATGCCTCAGATTGTCATGAAATTTTGGATACCGTGCAGCGGCCGTTGAATGAATTGCAAGAAACCGATCTCTGTCCAGGTAACGATGCGCTGCAAGCGGTGAATGAGAGTTTTCGCTAGCGACCTTGAGTAGGTCAGCACTTACAAAGTGCTGATGAAATTTTTCGCTCAAAATCGTTGCCGAGAGCAGGCGAATGCCTATAATTGCGCCGCCTGTAGCGTCTCCCCAAGTAGATGAGGATCCAAAGTGGCCCTACCTAGCCTTGAAGATTATTTTCCCGATTGGAAAGAGCGTGAAGCGCTCGCTGAAGCAATGATTCCCTTAATCGGCCGACTGTATCGCAACAATGTCGTTGCCTACTGTTACGGTCGTGCGATGTATAACCAGAGTGTGACACAGCTGATGAAGACACATCGCTACGTACGCCAGATCGCACAGAATGAGCTGTCAGAATTTGAAAGCTATCCCATCCTTGAGGCGATGGCTAAGCTCGATCTCGGGCCAAGTCACATTGACGTTGGCAAGCTTGCCATTAAGTTCATGGAGGAGAGTGCGTCCAGTGACATGACGCCAGATGAATTTGTTGCGCGAGAATGCACCGAAGTTATTGGCCGCCATGTGCCTCCAGTCCCGCAACCGCAGGATGTGGTTCTCTATGGATTCGGTCGCATAGGCCGCCTGCTTGCTCGTCTCTTGATTGAAAAAACAGGCAGTGGTGCTCAATTAAGATTGCGTGCCATTGTTGTGCGCAAGGGCAGTGAAGATGATTTAGTTAAGCGGGCAAGCCTGCTCCGTCGGGACTCCGTGCACGGCAGCTTCCAAGGCACGATCCGAATCGATCAAGACAACGAGTGCATCATTGCCAATGGCAACGTGATTCAAATGATCTACGCGCCCAACCCAGCGGAGATAGACTATGAGAGCTACGGTATAACGAATGCGGTGATCATCGATAATACGGGTGCGTGGCGTGACGTTGATGGTTTAGGCCAGCATTTGAAAGCGAATGGTGCGAGCAGAGTCGTGCTAACGGCACCGGGTAAGGGTTCGATCAAAAATATTGTCTCGGGCGTCAATTCCTTTCTCATGGAGCCGGAAGATCAGATAATTGCGGCTGCCAGCTGTACAACGAACGCAATTGTTCCGGTTTTGAAAACGATCAACGATGAGTTTGAGATCGTCCATGGCCACATGGAAACTGTGCACGCCTATACCAACGATCAGAATCTGATCGATAACTATCATAAGAAAAATCGACGTGGTCGGGGCGCACCGCTTAATATGGTAATCACGGAGACTGGCGCTTCCTCAGCGGTGGTAAAACTCTTGCCGGAATTAGAAGGCAAGCTTACTGGTAACGCGATTCGCGTGCCAACGCCGAATGTTTCTTTGGCGATCCTCAACCTAACTCTTAACAGAACGGTCACCGAGGAAGAGGTCGGCGCCTATCTGCGCGGGGTTAGTTTGCACTCGGACATGCAGCGGCAGATTGATTACACCACCTCGCCCGATATGGTGTCTTCCGATCTGGTCGGCAATCGACATGCTTGTATTGTGGATGGTGAGGCGACCATCGTGAATGACAATCGCGTGGTGGTCTATGTCTGGTACGACAATGAATTTGGTTATGCCTGTCAGGTTGTTCGAGTTGTACAAAAAATGGCTGGGATCTCGTATCCGTTAATTCCACGAGACGTTGCTAATCTCGGTTTCTGATCGGCGGGTTCAAAGCGAATCCAACCGATGGTGAGCGTGCGCACTCGTATCGCTCCGTCTCCGACGGGGGATCCCCATGTTGGTACAGCCTACATGGCGTTGTTCAATTGGGCATATGCGCGTGCTAATGGTGGTGAGTTCTTGCTCCGTATTGAAGACACCGATGCTGAGCGGTCTACCGTTGAGTCAGAACAATCGATTTACGATGCGTTGCGTTGGCTTGGTCTTGATTGGGATGAAGGTCCTGATGTTGGCGGTGCTCATGCTCCATATCGTCAGAGTGAACGGCAAGATACCTACCAAGAGCACATTGCGACCCTACTCAACAATGATCATGCCTTTCACTGTTTTTGCAGCAAAGAGCGGCTTGACGAAGTGCGTCAAGCGCAGCAAAAAGCGAAACAAACCACGCGTTATGACGGTCACTGTATTGGACTGACGGAGGAGGAAGTGCATCGTCGGTTAACGGCTGGAGAGAGCCACGTCATCAGAATGGTGGTACCGGAAGCGGGCGATTGTATTTTCGCGGACCGGCTGCGAGGTGAGATTTCGATCCCCTACACACAAGTCGATATGCAGGTTTTGATGAAAGCGGATGGGATGCCCACCTATCACTTTGCTGTCGTCGTCGATGATCACTTAATGGCCATCACCCACATTATCCGGGGTGAGGAGTGGATTTCATCAGTGCCAAAGCACAAACTTTTGTATGGCTATCTGGACTGGCAACTGCCTGAATTGATACACCTTCCGTTACTGCGCAACACGGATCAGAGTAAGCTCTCGAAGCGTAAAAACCCGACGGGGATTAATTACTATCGCGCCCTCGGCATACTGCCGGAATCCTTGCTCAACTATTTAGCGCTTATGGGATATTCCATGCCGGACGAACGGGAGATTTTCTCGCGTTCAGAAATGGTCGAAGTCTTCGATATTGATCGTGTTTCTGTGCGGGGTCCCGTTTTTGATCAAGAAAAACTCTCCTGGATGAACGGGCAGTATTTGCGCGCCTTATCGCAAGCAGAATTTGCTGAGCGGGTGGTGGATTGGCTATCACCTGATCGGCTGCGTGACCTGATCCCGTTGGTTCAAGAACGGGTTCAGAAGCTGTCTGATCTAGTGCCAATCGCGGACTACATGCTGGGATCGAGAGCTGCTTTGACGGAGCAAGATTTTGCTATCGACAAGCTAGAGCGCACTGATGTTGTGAGAATTCTTTACCACACCTCTATGCGGTTAGAGCAGGTGCGGGAGTGGAATAGGGATACATTGATGTTGATCTGCCAGGCCGGGGCGGAGCAGTTGGATTACAAGTTCCGAGACTTTTTAAGGCCGCTCTTTGTCGCGATTTCTGGTCGCCTTGTCTCGCTGCCGCTTTTTGACTCGTTGGTTTATTTGGGTCCAGACCTCTCTCGAGCGCGTTTACGAGAAGCTTTAGATGTGCTCAAGGTGTCTGGAAAAGAAAAGAAGCGGTTGGATAAAGAGCTGCGTTGACGAACTGCAAGTTGACAGTTCGCAACGCGATACCTAAGATCCGCGCCTGTTTGGGGCCATAGCTCAGCT
>JAQWQN010000090.1 GCA_029244465.1 Pseudomonadales bacterium | reverse complement strand
CCTGCGCGGAATACCTTCAAAGCCGAGGTAATGCATTGGGTAGTAGATGGCATAGGTGCCCAGGAAGGTCATCCAAAAGTGAATCTTACCGAGTGAGTCATCGAGCATCCGTCCAGTGATCTTTGGATACCAATGATAGATGGCACCGAATACTACTAAAATTGGCGAGACCGCCATCACCATATGAAAGTGCGCAACAACAAAGTAAGTATCCGATAGCGGTAAATCGATGGTGACGTTACCTAGAAATAGACCTGTAAGGCCGCCATTGATAAACGTAAAAATAAAACCAATCGCAAAGAGCATTGGGACATTCAGCCGGATGTTGCCCCGCCAAAGGGTTAACACCCAGTTGTAGACTTTGATGGCCGTGGGCACAGCTATAATCAGTGTCGTCGTAGCAAAGAAGAAACCAAAATAGGGGTTCATCCCGCTGACATACATATGGTGCGCCCAGACGACGAAGCTCAAGGCACCGATAGCCACAATGGCCCAAACCATCATGCGATAGCCGAAAATCGCCTTACGAGCATGGACACTCAAGAGATCGGAGACGATACCGAATGCGGGCAGAGCCACGATATACACTTCCGGGTGGCCAAAGAACCAAAATAGATGCTGAAACAAGACTGGGCTACCCCCGTCGTAGCTGGTCTGTTCACCCAACGAAATCATCGCAGGCATGAAAAAGCTAGTACCCAGTACTCGATCAAGAATCATCATGATCGCGCTGACAAAGAGCGCCGGGAAAGCAAGTAAGGCAAGAACGGTAGCCATGAAGATGCCCCAGATCGTCAACGGTAGACGCATCAGCGACATCCCTCTGGTGCGCGCCTGGAGAACGGTAACAACGTAGTTCAGGCCACCCATGGTGAAACCAATAATGAACAAGGCCAGCGAGACCAACATGAGAATAATGCCGCCGTCTGTGCCGGGCGTCCCTGGGCTAATGGATTGTGGCGGATACAAAGTCCAGCCGGCGCCTGTCGCACCGCCAGGGACAAAAAAGCTGGCCACCAAAATCATCACTGCAGCAAAGTAAATCCAGAAACTGAGCATATTGACGTAGGGGAATACCATGTCTCTAGCGCCGACCATCAGAGGGATTAGGTAGTTACCAAAGCCCCCGAGAAATAGCGCTGTCAGCAGATAGATCACCATGATCATGCCGTGCATGGTCACAAATTGGAGATAGTTACTCGGATCTATGATGTCGAACTCATGGGGAAAACCCAACTGCAGACGCATCAAAAGACTCAATACCAAAGCAACCAGACCGATGCCGATCGCGGTAACACTATATTGAATCGCAATCACCTTAGCGTCTTGGCAAAACACGTATTTGCCGAGCCAAGTCTTGGCGTGATACAGCTCCTCTTCTTCGACCTCCGCTGGGGGGACAAAATCTAAAGCATCATGAGCAACGTCGGTCATTTCTTACTCCCTTCCGGCTACTTCTAATTGTTCTTTGGTTCCCGATAGTGTGTTGACGTAGGCGACCACATCATTGATCCGTTGATCCGACTGAAGGATTGCCGCCATCATAGCCATCTGCATACCGTATTTGTCATCGTCGTGCGCACCGCGCACGCCATTCCTGAAATTCTTCAATTGCGTGACCATATACCAGTCATTCATGCCCGCTTGTCGCGGCGCATTCAACGCGGCTATGCCTTCACCCTGCCAGCCATGGCAGTTGCCGCAAGTTGTCCAAATGTCCTTTCCTGACTCAATATCGCCCTGAACCGTGTGTTCCGGCGGCAGGTCCGGTAGCGACGCTATGTAGGCAACGACGTTTTCTAGGGCTGCCTTGTTGGTCAGCGTGGCAACCATTGGGGCCATCTGCTTACCATACACATCGTCTTTATGCGTACCGCGAGCGCCACTCTGGTAGTACTCGAGCTGTCGGCGTAGATACCATTCTTCCTGACCAGCTAATTTCGGCGCGTTTAACAACTTGTTCCCTTCACCTTGAGCGCCATGACAAGCAGAGCAAACGGCATACTGAGACTGGCCTATCTGCGGGTTGCCTGGCTCTTGAGCGAGCACTTCCGCATAAGTCGGTTGCGAATCTAACCATGCGTCGAAGTCTTCTTGCTCATCAACCACCACCATGCCGCGCATCGTGTGGTGACCAACACCGCAAAGCTCTTCGCAAAGCACCTCGAACTGACCGATTTTAGTCGGCGTGAACCATAAATAGGAGACCAGCCCAGGAACCATATCCATTTTCACTCGAAATTGAGCGACAGCAAAGTCGTGCAAAACGTCTTTTGAACGGAGCAGGGTCTTGACTGGCTTATCGATTGGTATATGGAGGGTTGGGTCGAAGACCAAGATATCGTCTTGGCCATATGGGTCGGCCTCTTCCATACCAAAGTGGTTGTCATCGCTAACGTAACGGGACTCTACCGCACCGAATTTGCCGTCTTTGCCCGGAAATCTGTAACTCCAGTGCCATTGCTGCGCCACAACTTCGACTTCGTGTGCATCTTCTGGCACGGTGACAAAGTCTGCCCAAACGAACAGACCTGGCGCTAACATCGCCGCGACACCAACACTGGTGATACCGGTCAACCATAGCTCTAACTTATGGTTTTCTGGTTCGTAGTCGGAACGGCGATTTTTGTCGTATCGAAAGCGATAGACGGCATAAGCCATGAAGAGATTGACGGCCACGAAGACGAACCCTGTGATCCAGAACGTCAGGTCAATTGTAAAATCGATCGTGCTCCAGTTAGAAGCAAGCGGTGTGAGGTACCATGGGCTCACTAGATGAAATATGACGGATCCCGCAATCAGTATTACGAGGGCTACCACTAGTGCCATTGTCTGCTCCTTACTTAGTTCTTTATTGCTTTGCTAGCAATTGGTCTACTACTCAAATCTCTCAACTCGTTACGGACACCCTCAGCATGGCCGGCTGTGTAGCCGTGTTTAACCCAAGCAATGTAGCCCGCCCTATCAACGACGTAAGCTGTTGGTAGCGCCGGCGTTCCGTACTGGCCAGCAACGATTGCGCCGGGATCGCTCAAAACTGGTATTGAGATATTGTGTTGCTCGATAAAGGTAAGCGCATCGCGCGGATCCGTATCTGTACTTACCGCCAGTATCTCGACGTCTTCGCGATTGAATTCATCGCGTATCGTGCTGAGTTGCGGCAGCGACTCCCGACAGGGTGCGCAGTTAGTCTGCCAAAAATCTATGTAGACCACTCGGCCTTTATAATCAGCCAGATCCAACAGCTGATATGGCGATCTCCTGCCATTGTCAGTCGGCTCCTCTGCTTGCGACGCTTGCATGTCGATCGGCGGATTTGCGATCAGCGGAAGGATAAACGTAGGCGCAATATCCCCACGTTCCGCCGACAGCCCTGGGTAAGGTAAGATCAGCAGAAGCACTAATATCCAACTTCGAACATCTAAACTGCGGATGTCCGACGGCATCGTGTGCAGCATAATCACTACCCTTATGACACTCGGCAACTCCAACACAAAAATGCGCCACCAAAGCGACGCACTCAACGACGCGGAGTTTGTCAGAAACACCTTTGCGAATCAACACCACATTGCACTCCACAAGCCGTGCTGTCGGAACTTTGTTCTTCTACAATGGTCGAATGCAACGTTCTCGAATAAACACCTTTAAAGCTTGGCTTGTGCGGCTTCTCTGGCTTGGTTTTGGCACCATTTCACCCCTCGTGGGCTATGGTCATGGCGGCGTCGTTCTCGAAAACGATCTCTGTCTAATCAAGGTCGGGTTTTACGAAGCGCACTTCACGATTTTTCAGCCCCGCACACGTGGGCATGAGCAATATTGTGAGGATATTCCGGACCTGGGCGAAAGCGTATTTGTTTTAGAGTATTTACACGATGGCTTGGAGCGAATGGCAGTAGATCTCCGCATTATCCGCAATCAGACTGGCATGGGTCAGTTTGCGGGGCTAGATGATGTGCTGGCGTTGCCCGATTTAGACGCGGTCACGGTTTTTTACCATGCCCCTGAGCAAGACCCGGACAGCTTCGCCGCCCTGCACGATTTCCAGGAACAAGGCGAATTTATAGGCATTGTTACCGCGCAAGGCACAGACGGAGCACGCTACTCAGCAATCTTCCCGTTTGAGGTTAACATTGGTGGGTTTGGTGATAGCGCAGTGCTTGGTATCCTCATTGTCGGTATCGTCCTTATCCTGGCGTTTTTCGGCCAAGCGCTTGCCGGCGCAAAAAGCACATAAAAAGCAGGGAAATAGCGAGAGCAGAAGGTGAAAAAAGAAGGCACAAGGGCAAGGTTCACGCAGGTACGCACAGCCGTTTTATGCGGTTTGTTGCTATCGTTTGCGAATGACGACATCCGCGCAGCTGACGCAGCGCCGGGGCCGTCCCTGCAAGGTCGCGGTGAGCACTTTGTGCTTACCATTGAGCCCGAGCTCGAGCCGATAAAGATCAATCGCATGCACCGCTGGCGTCTGCATCTGCGGCGATTAGACGGAACGCCAGTCAACGACGCACAGATTAGCCTGATCGGAGGCATGGCCTTGCACGACCATGGCTTGCCGTCGTCACCCCGGATTGAGCCGGTCGGGTCAAATGGCCAGTACCTCGCTGAGGGAGTCAAGTTCCACATGAGTGGCCAATGGCAAATGCTGTTCACCGTTGAGACCGTCGCAGGAGTAGAGATTTTAACCGTCGAACTCGACATATAGTGATGCAGCGTTGCGGTCGAGGCGCGGCAGTGGTTCTAGCAATCGCATTGATTACGCTCGCATCTGGGTGCGACTGGCGTGAGGCACACCAGTGGGATGAGACAGAACGCCGCGAACTAACGTCCCTTTCGTTAGCGGCACTGGAGCCCCTGGCCGCAAATCCTACTAACTCGGTGGGCGATAGTGAGCGCGCACAAATCTTGGGTCACCGACTTTTTTTTGAACCCCGCATGAGTGCGAACAACGCCGTTTCTTGCGCATCCTGCCATCAACCGGAACGGCGTTTTACTGATGGCGTCGAGGTCAGTGTTGGGCTTGGGCTTACTCGCCGCAACGCCCCTAGCCTCATTGGCATCGCATACAGCCCTTGGCTTTATTGGGATGGACGCAAGGACAGTCTTTGGTCGCAAGCACTCGAACCCTTAGAAGCGGCCAATGAGCACGGCAGCCATCGACTCCATGTCGCGTTGTTAATGTATGAGCCTGACTACCAACCGGCCTATGAAGAGGTCTTTGCGCGGTTACCCGCTTCCTTGCTGGGCCTGAAAGAGAAAGCACTGCGCGCAGCACCGCAGCACCACGAGGATTGGGCGGCGCAATGGTCTGCGCTTGCTCCGGATAACCGAACGCTAGTTAACCAGATCTTTGCCAACGTCGGCAAAGCAATCGCCGCATACGAGCGGCTGCTGCGACCGGGGGTGAGCCGCTTTGATCGATACGTTGCCGCTATCGTCGCTGATGATAGCAAGTTAGCCAGTGACATGATGTCTGTGAAAGAGGCCGAGGGCTTGAAGACGTTCATTGGCGTTGGCGAGTGTACTCAGTGCCACAACGGCCCCCTGTTGACGAATAATTCGTTTCACAATACCGGATTACTGTCCGTGCCTGGTGCGACACCTGATGTAGGCCGGATCCAGGGCTTGCACGAACTGCAGGTCGATGAATTTAACTGCCTGGGCGCCTATGTGGATTCAACTGAAGCGTGTGATGAGCTTCGTTTCGTTAAGACGGGTAGAGAACTTCTCGGCGCGATGCGCACACCGTCACTCAGAAACTTGCAGGGCACTGCCCCGTTTGGTCATGCTGGGCAATTCGCAGACTTGGCTGCTGTTCTTGCTCACTACAACACCGCCCTCGATGCCATGGTTGGTCACAACGAAGCAAAACCGTTGGATCTTTGGCCTTGGCAACTTGAGCAACTCGAAGCATTTTTGCGCACTCTTGCCGCGCCACCAGCGGTAGATGAGAAGTGGTTACAGAACCCGCACTTTCTAACGCGTTAGGTTTACAATGCTGCTTTGCTGCAATTGGCGTGCCTGCCTTTAGAAGGCCAGCTCTGGTCTGATTCGACCACTACGCTCACAGGGTTGTACGAATGTGGGTAGCATCAGCCTTTGAAGTACCTCTGTTTGAAGTACCTCTGGTAGTCGCAGCAAAGCACTTCACGCAGTGTGCGTGGGATGAGAGATCGTTCGTTCAATGACTGCAATGATTTTGTCTATTTCGCGCAGCGCTATTGGGCGGCCGCTCCGGTTGAAACATCCGGCGGCAAAGAAGCCATCAATGACCGGCTTAGCCGAGCATATTTTTCTAGTTCATTGGCTGACGCCGATGCCGCTAATTTGAGATTGCTGGGACAAACACCAGGCGATTGCCATGGAAAGTGCCTAGCCAAATTCCGGCATCATTTCTGATCGCCACGGTAGCACCCGCAAACCCTTCAGACGGTGCCCTGGTGACCAACGTGTTGGCTTCGAGTGACTCTGGATCTATTTCAGCAACCTCCCACGCATCAAAGCATAACGGCGCGCCACAATCGGTCTGTTGAGACATACGATGGCCAGCGGCGAGAATAGAACCTTCGGCAGTCCAACGTAAATTGTCAGGTCGAAAAGCAAGCGTCGCGGTCTCGATGAGGGAAAGCGACGCCGTGCTGCTCGGCTGACGTGCGAACTTGGCAATTTCCTTCCGTCCCCAGGACGCGACGTAGACAGTGGCCTCGTCCTCGCTGACAACGATGCCGTTCGGGCCAGACATTTCTGTGCCGAAGACACGCTCTATCACCCCACCTGGGTGCCATTCGTACAAAAAGCCACTTATCTCTCCTGCAAATATGTCCCCGGACTCCGTCATGCCACTTATTCGTGTTGTGAGAAAACCACCGTCCGAGAGCGCCACGACCGAGTTGATCGAAGCGCCGTCTGGCATCTCGACGCAGCCTATCCACGTGAGGCTTGGTCGGAGACCAGAATTATCCAATTCAAGTATTTCAACCGCTTCCCGCCCAATATGCCCGGTCGCATAAAGTCTGTACTTATCTTGCCCCAAAGGTAGGAGCGCCAGCCCATGGCTTGAGAATGTAGCTGGGTCTGGCGCGCCTGGACAGCCAGGATAGGCCGCTTCATCGAACTCGTTTGCAGGTGCTTCGCCTGGATAGATCTCTGTATAGCTGTGGCTTTGCGTGTCGATGAAATAGATGCGCCCGGTTCCTTCTTCATTCGCCATACCGCTGGCGATCATCTGGTCCTGGCCGATCCAGACGAGGTCTTCGCCATTGACTGGGCCGCACAAAAACGTGAGCCCATCAGTTGGCTGACAGTCGTCGGCCATCACGTTCGTGCTCAACATCACAACGAGTAATGTAGCGAATGCGCGTAATTGGTGTCCGATCATAGCGTTTCTCCTTGCAAGCAAGTACCAGTGTACAGCAAGTGCTGTGCAGACTCTTAAGCACGTCGCACGTGCTCCGCGAGCCTTTTATTCGATGGATCACTCGGTTACGGTCATAGATCACCCATGAGGAGAACGGATCGCAATGTCTTGGAAGGATGAAGTTGATGAGATTGAGGCCCGTAAGGCGTTTGCGCTAGAGATGGGTGGCGAAGAAGGTGTTAAGCGACAACACGCTCGTGGCAAGTTAACCGTTCGCGAAAGACTTGACCGACTCGCTGACAAAAAAAGTTTTACGGAATTCCTGGGTCTGTCTGGCAATGCCACATACGCAGGGAACAAGCTCGAGCATTTCACACCTAAGGGATCGGTGGAAGGCTATTGTAAATTGCATGGGCGCAAGGTTGTTGTTACTGCCGGGGATTTCACCGTGCGAGGTGGCTCGGGTGGCACTGGTGGCGGTCTTGGGCAGGAGCTGTCATCCAATCGACGTGCACAAGAATGGCGAATCCCCTATGTTAGATTATTAGATGCTTCGGGTGGCAGTGTCCGCTCGTTTGAAGAGATAGGTCGTACTTATCTGCCTGACGGCAAAGTTTGGTCTGCGGTTGATACCCAGATACTTAGCGAAATCCCGGTGGTCTCGGCGGTCATGGGCTCCGTTGCCGGATTGCCCGCGATCAACGCCTGTATGGCGCACTTTAATTTGATGGTTAAGGACACCAGCCAACTTTTTCCTGGCGGGCCGCCGGTGGTGAAAGCCGCGTTGGGTTATGACATCACCAAGGAAGAACTGGGTGGCGACAAAGTTCATACGCGCCAGAGTGGCGTCATAGACAATCTGGCGGTGGATGAAGAGGACGCGTTTGCCCAGATTAAGCAGTTCTTGTCTTATCTGCCGGCCAATGTCTGGGAGATGCCACCACGCGGCGACACGACAGATGATCCTGGCCGTGCCGAAGATTTTCTCCTGTCCGCGATCCCGCGAGATCGACGGCAAACCTACAAAGTGCACGGAATTATTAATGCCATCGTCGATGCTCAGTCATTCTTTGAGATTGCGCCGAGGTACGGTCGTTCTCGCGTGGTCGGCCTGGCTCGGCTGAATGGCTATCCGGTAGGTTTGATGGCGAACAATCCGCGCCAGAAAGGTGGCACCACCGATGTAGCCGCAGGCACCAAAGTCATGAGGCTCTTACAGTTGTGCGATACCTTCCATCTACCGGTAATCTCCCTTGCTGATGAGCCCGGCTTCATGGTTGGCTTAGACTCTGAAAAACAAGGTATCGAACGTGCCGGTGCAGCTCTGGTAGCAATGACCTGCAGCAGCCAGATGCCTTGGGCAACGGTCGTGATGGGTAAACTGTACGGAGTGGCGGGTCAATGCCATCACCGACCGAGCGGTATGTTTCAACGATATGCATGGCCGTCTGCCAACTGGGGCTCCATGCATATTGCCGGTGGTGCTGCCGCAGCGTACCGCAGAGAAATTGAAACAGCCGAGGACAGCGAAGCCAAACTTCAAGAAATTGAACAGCGGTTACAGGCACTTGCTTCGCCTTTTAGAACCGCGGAGGCGACCGGTCAGGATATTATAGACCCACGTGAGACACGTGCGCGGCTTTGTGAATTTGTCGAGGATGCACAGAGAGTGGTCGCCGGACAATTGGGTAAAACCGCAGCGCGCTATCTGCCATTTTAAACAAGGGATTTAATCGATGATCAAACAAGATTGGCTGAGAGATGTCTCAGCACAAGAGCGACAATCCTATCGGGATGAAATGTCATTCTACTAAAATCGATCTATCCCCGAAACTGGGTGGAAACGCTCACTAACGCACTGACTGAGGTGTTTGACGTCAGCGCATCGCGAACCGGCAATGTCGAAGCTTTGATGAGTGGACAGAGCAGTGATGGCATGGCGGTCGATACAGCGGAGGTCGCGAGACTTGATGGCGGTTCCACGCCAGATCTTGCTCTAGAAGGCGCCGCTAACGAGGTGACTGGAACCTCGTTTGTAGAGATTGATGCGGCACAGTGGCATCGAGATATTCGAACACACCATCTCGAAGGACCCTGGCTGAGATTATTCATCAACTTGCGGGCTCACAGCAACTTGTCCTTTATAGCGATCAGCTTTTCTGCAAGGGCGCTGGCTCCAGAGTGAAGACACCTTGGCATCAGGATAAACCCTACTTCTTGGTTGACGATGGTGAGATGGCCGTGGCTTGGGTACCTGTCGACGTTGTGCACAAGGAAGTGAGTGCAATGGGTTATGTCCGTGGCAGTCACTTGTGGGGCAAGTCGTTCAAGCCGAGCGACTTCAAAACCGAATCTGGTACCTTTCCTGAAGTCGGCGGTATCGACCATAGCGATCTTGAACAGCTAGATTTAGACCGATTGCCACAAGCGAAGATTGTCTACTTCGATGCTGAGCCGGGCGATGTCATCGTCCATCATTGGGCGACGTTGCACTGCTCCACGGGTAACACGTCCTCGGACAGGATTCGACGGGCAGCTTCTGTTCGCTTCGCGTGTGACGGGTGCCGTTACCTCCCACGCCGATCTCCCCCAGAGCCCTTTCGAAATACCATAGATATTGCGCCGGGCGCGAAGCTAGAGTCATCTGAGCGTTGGACTCAAGCTTGGCCTTAAATAAGAATTGATCAGGCACGGGCCAAAGCCTTTGGTGGGATTAATGGCGCAGACAATCTCCTCCTATCTACTCTGCGGGCCAATTTATTGAGCTTTTCGTGGACACCTACCTGCGTCGCCTTAATGCTAACCAATGCAGTGTATGCCGAACAGTCGACCTGGCCACAAGCATGGTATGAGGCCGCGAAAACTGCGCGACAACTCAACATCAGCGCCTTCACGCAAAGCCCAATTTTGGAAAAGCTTGGCTTGCCTGGAGTCGAACAAAGGCTTCCCGAGGATCCCGTCATTTCAGTGCCACTCCATGACATTGGACACCATGGCGGAACCGCTCGAGTCATTGCCCTAGATTCCGGCATGCTCTACAGCGCCGAAGGCCTGCTGACCATTTCGCCTGATCACAAGAACGTCCTACCTAATCTGGCCCAATCGTGGCACTACAGTGATGATGGCCGGCAACTCACCGTAAAACTCCGTAAAGGTTTGAAGTGGTCCGACGGGCAACCTTTCACCGCAGATGACTGCTTGTTCATGACCAATGATCTGCAGCTCAACACAGACTACCAACCCGTCACGCCCTTGATCTTACGAGGCCTAAAACTAACCGCGCCGGATCCTTGGACGCTTGTGTACAAGTTTGATCAACCTAGTCCGTTGTTCATTAACTATATGGCGCAGGTGCCCGAGCTCTTCTTAGCGCCAAAACATTACTTCGCCCAACACCACCCGACGTACAGTGATGCGAAACAAATTTCAGCCCGAATGCAGGACAAGGGCTTCCTATCGTGGTCGACCTTCATCCGCGCTAATTTGCAATTGCGTATCGAGGACTCTATTGAAAAACCAACCGTTCGGGCTTTCAAACCGACCAAATTCACACCCAGCGTCAACCGCTATGACCGCAACCCCTACTACTTCAAGGTAGACCCAAAAGGCCAACAACTTCCTTATATCGATACGATCGAGGCTGAGATCGTCAGCGATGGGGCAGTTGCGGTCGCAAAGGCTTCGAAGGGTCAACTGGACTTCGCGGCATTTACCATGCCAACCCAGGATATTCCCCTGCTTAAACTTGGTGAGCAAAGCGGTAACATTAAAGTCAATATTTGGCGCCGTCTACACGGCAGTGACCTGGTCATTCAGCCCAACTACAACCACGCTGACAAGAGACTACGCACACTCTACTGGGATGTGAGGTTCCGGCGGGCTTTGTCCATTGCTATCGATCGCAATGAGATGAACGACATCATTTACTTTGGTCGCGGGGTCCCGCGCCAGGTCACTGTTATTCCCGAAAGTGACTATTTCGAACCACACTTTGCGACAGCCTACTCAAGGTTCGACAGATCAGCCGCCAACAAACTGCTCGACGAACTTGAACTCGTTGACCGTGACGGCGATGGTCTGCGTGAATACTCAGACGGCCGCAAGCTGACCATCACCGTCGAGTACGTTGACACCGAGACACCGAAACAAGCTTCTATGGAACTCGTCGTAGGCTATTGGCATGCAGTCGGCATAGACGTGCGACAAAAACTGATAGATCGTGGGCTGCAATATGTCCGCGCCATCGCCGGCGAGATGGAAATGACTGTCTGGCATGCAGATCGAACAACCGACGTCCTATTTCCGATCACGCCTGACTTTTGGGTACCGCGTGTTATTGCCGCCAGCACCTCGATGTGGAATGAATGGGCGCGATGGCATCTCACTGAGGGACGCCTAGGCGAAATGCCACCGTCTGAAATTAAGCAACTGCAACACTGGGCCGACCAACTGTCGACAGTGTTGGATCCGTCAGAGCGGATTCGATTAGGCAAGAAGATATTGGCGTCAAATGCTGAGAATGTTTGGTCAATCGGAACGATCGGTTTAGCCCCGCACCCAGTGGTTGTGTCAGAGCGCCTTAAAAACGTGGTCGAGCGAGGACTTTGGGGATGGGACACCCGTTGGACGCTGCCGTACCACCCTGCCACTTGGTATCTCGATCCGCGATAAAAACTAGCGATCGCCTCTATGCCTAAGCACCAAACCGGCTCGAGTACCGGTTTGTTGATCATTCTCTAAGACGACTTCGCCATTACAGATCGTTGCGCGATACCCTTTCGCTTTCTGAATAAATCGAGGCGCGCCCCCAGGAAAGTCATACACGAGTTCCGGCATACGCTCTGACAGGGTGCGCAGGTTGAGCACGTTCAGATCCGCTTTCATTCCCGGCGCTAGTCGCCCGCGGTCACGCAGACCAATAATTCTCGCTGGCGCCGCTGTTAGTCGATTGACCACCTCAGGTAAGGAAAAGAGACCCGTATGCAGATGCCAGTGGGTCATTACAAAGGTTGTCCAACCAGAGTCCATTATTTGACTGACGTGGGCGCCGGCATCCCCGAGCCCAGGCAAGCAAAAGTCGCTCGAGAGCGCCGCAGCGAGAGCGTCCAAATTACGATTTAGACCTCGCAGCGTAAAGAGCGCCTTACCGCCAGTATTGACAGAAATCCTTATGTACGTTTCTGCGGGGTGCTCATCGTTGTCTTGCGCAATCGCGTGTAAACTCTCGTTAGATTCTCCCGTGTAGTTGGGTTTATCGCCCTCACCCAAATAGTACATATGCTCCGCGGCAACGATGGGATCATTCTCCTTGGCGAACGCAACCAAATCCGATACAAAATTATGATCTTCAATAACGGCCAAACGCTCCCCTAACGCCATTCCGAGGAGCTTCTCCCACGGCCCGCCACGCCAGGGTTGGTAGCAGGCTAACCCCGCGATAAACCCCGAAGCTCTCGGTATGAGCATGGCATTCACGTCCATCCCCTCTTCACGCATGGCCCTAACTTTCGCTTCAACCTTATTGCCGTAACTGGTCGTCCCACCCGTGAAATGACTGAATAGAACCCGCGCTTCACGGCCTTCCTTTGCAATCAGCGCCATTTCACTTTCAAATTCGGACATGTTCATGACGTTTTGCATCAGTGCACCCTCTTCACCAACGGCTCTCGCAATCGCGACGAGTTCATCGTGCTCAGCATAGGTGCCAGGAACCGAGCGACCGTCTGGAATGACATGTCCAGGATGTCTGGAGGTAGAAAAGCCAATCGCACCATCATGGATGGCAGAACGAACAATGTTCGCCATCTCCTGCTTTTCAGCGTCCGTGGACTGCCCTTCAATCCCCCGCTCGCCCATGACGTAATAGCGCACCGCAGAATGGCCAACTAATCCAGCGACATTGATGACTGGATGCAGCGCGTCCACTGTATCGAGGTATTCCCCGTAATGTTCCCAATTCCACGCAAGACCATTCAAGATGGCGTCCCGTGGTATGTCTTCTACCGTCTCCATCATCGCAGCAAGAAACTCCGGGTCGCTTGGCTTGCACGGGGCAAAGGTCACGCCACAATTACC
>JAQWQN010000088.1 GCA_029244465.1 Pseudomonadales bacterium | reverse complement strand
CTACACCCAGGGAAACTACGCGCTGGGCTACTACTCTGATCCGGACAACCAAATCGACAACTACGACATATTGCCACCCGAGATGGCTCTGGGTCGCAAGCCGACATCACGCCGCAATTCTGGTCTCGAACAATAACTGGACGACCCGCAAGGCTACTGGTCTTTCAGCGTCTACAAACGTCGTTGAGACGAGTGCCTGCACCTTGCCATCGGACGGCAACACCATCGAGGGGCGTGCGCCGCTAGCCGTTGCGCAAGATCACCTCGGTAGCGCCGTTCCAACCCTACGTTAGCGCTCATCAACTGACCTGCCTCTCCAAAGACACGCAAGCCTTCCATCACACCTTGGTAACTCGCTGCGGAGCCTGCACAGCATTGCTCAGTTGAATCACGGCAACCATCGTTCAGTCGCGCGCTCAACATGTCTATCCTAGCCGAGCGGTTTCCTCAGCGCAGACGTCAACGCGGCTTAGTCAAAGTGTTTTTCGCCACTCGCAAAAACCAGATAAAAGACGAGGCCAAAGAGTGTAACGCCACCAGCGACCTGGAACACCAGCGCCCATGAGCCTGTGGTTTCCAAAATGAGACCACTGACTGTGACGCCAATGATGCCAGGAATGGTCGCGAACGTGTTGGTGATCCCCATGAGTTTACCTGCGTGGTTGGGTGCAATATCCATATGGTTAACGGAAAAGCCACCCGTTACAAAAGCACCCAGCGCATTACCAACACACATGATCGTGATGGCAAGCCAAGCAATCTCCACTTCTCCGACAACAAATAGTGCGGCCGATAGGCCGCCAAAACCAATGGTCTGGCAGATTTTTCGCACGCGGGTCACCGCCATGCCATTCTGGACCATCCGATCAGCCACTTGTCCAGCAACGTTTAAGAACACGAACGACACCAAGTGCGGCACCATGCTGACAATCCCCGAGTTCGCAAAGTCGACACCCAGTCCTTGCGTGACAAATGTCGGCAGCCATGACAACAAGACGTAGAGCGACCAGTTGTTGCAGAAGTGCGCAACGATAATGGCCCAAACAGGTTTCGACTTGAAAAGCTCCCATATGGGCGTCTTGGCATTTTCATCCGGATTCGTAGGTGGCAGTCCAGCAGCAATCTCTTCAGCTTCAACGCTTGTTAACCGTGGATGGCTGGCGGGATCTTTCGCGACGATGAAATACCAGAGGACATACCAAACAACGCCAACTGCACCGAATATGTAGAAGATCCACTGCCAACCCCAGTTGATCGCGATCATCGGAGCGAACACAAGAGCCGCGACCTGACCGATGGGGATACCACTATTGGTCAACGCCATGGCGCGTGCTCGTTCTCTGGTCGGTATCCACTTGCCGTAAAGTGCATAGATCGAAGGAAACGTGACCCCCTCTCCCATTCCCATTAAGACGCGTGTCATAACCAGAACCGTGAGCCCTAGCGCTGCTGCAGGCGGCGTTAGGATCGTGAACAAAGACCACCAGATGACACCGATCGCCAAAATGATCTTGCCACCAAATTTGTCCGCGAGCCATCCGCCCAGGAATTGCGTCACCAGGTAGCCAAAATAAAAACAAGACAATATCCAGCCCTGCATACCTGGGCCCCAACCATATTCTTCCGCCATAGGAATGATGGCGATAGAAATATTGACCCGATCGATGTAGCACACGAACACAGCGAAAAAACACAATCCCACCGTCGAATAACGCTGCCGCCATTGATCAAACAACATCATGCGTGTTCCTCCTTAACCTTAATTGCGCTCTATAAATCGCGTTACGACAACAGATCCCGAACTTCAGCCAGGCGTTCGATCGTCGCTATTGCCTGACTTTGATCGCTGCTCATATTGCGCACGATAATGTCCGTGAATCCGTCGTCTGCAAAGGCTTGCATTTGGTCTGCGACTTCAGCGACAGAACCCACCATAAACGCATCCTCAGCAAAACCACGATAGCCCCGTGACAGATAGGCTTCTTTTACTGTTGCTGCTTCTTGGGAAGTGCGCCCAACAAATATGTCACGGCGAATCGCCACCGCGGTTGGCTGCACGCTGTGCTCGGCGCACGCTTGCCGGTATTGGTTAGCTTGTTTTCTGGCTTCATCTAGCCCGATTCCGGGTTGCGCCAGCCAACCATCAGCAACCCTCGCCGTTCGATTGATCGCAGCAGGCGCAACGGCACCAACCCATATCTCGACCTGCTCGCTTGGCACCGGTGAGATTCTAGCTTCCTGTATATTCCAAAATCGCTCGTGGGTTACGGTCTCACCAGCCCACAGCGCTTTCATAATCTGCAAACCGTCCTCAAACATCGACACGCGATGTTTGAGATCGACGCCCATCGCCGCGCTTTGTTTACGATCCCCACCCAAGGCACACTGCAAAATGAAACGCCCTTCCATAATGGCGGCCAAGGTACCAATTTGCTCAGCGAGCAGCACCGGATTCCATAACGGCAACAAGTAGAGTGCTCCGGCCGGTTTGTTATGCCACTCGGCCAACATACGACCCAGGATCGCAGAGTTTTGATAGTAATGGGTTGGCGTCGCGTGATGGTCACCCACAAACAGTGTGTCAAGATCCGCGTGACGCGCAGCGAGAGCCCGCTCGACCATGAATCGAGCCCCCTCACGCGGATCCGGAGTGCGATAGTTTGAACAAACAGAAATTCCTATACGCAAAATCGAATTACCCCTTCACAGTTGTCGTTCTGACGCACCCAATCTCAAATCCTAGCCGGCACTGGTTGGATTCGCTCGCATCCCTGCCGTACCATCATGCATCAGTCCATCAACAGGTGAAACTATGGCTTGGCAGGATAAATGTGGCACGAAGCTGGTCGATATGGCAACTGCCGTACAAACAATACGGTCGGGACAGACTGTGCACGTGGCGCCTTACTCAACGACACCGGTTTCGTTATGCCTTGCACTGAAGGAACATATTTTAACAGCAGGGTTAACCAATCTGCGTATTGACCACCCTGCGGCGGCAATTTCGTGGACGGAACCTGAACTCGCCCACGCGCTGCGCTTAAAAGACAACTATGCGACCCCTCCAAACCGGGCCGCGTGTCATCAGGGCGGAATGGATTACCTACCGGTTGGCATTTGGAAGAGTTGGGAAATTCCCGCCGGCTTCGACCCTGATCCAGATGTTTTTCTAGTACCCGTATCACCACCCAATGAACTCGGCTTTTGCAGTTTTGGCTCTGGAGTATGGTTATCTCGCACAGTCGCTGCACGTGCCAAACGAGTCATTGCCGAGGTGAGGCCAGAATTTATTCGCACCCACGGCGAAAATTTCATCCATGTTGATGAGATCGATCTTTTTGTCGAGGCACAACCACTACCACCGGGCGCACCCCCGCCGCCCACGAGCGATGAAGATATCGCAGCCGTAGAAGCCATTTGTACCCAGGTCGCGGTTGAACTGATCAACGACGGCGATACGCTGCAAATGGGGGTCGGTACAGTGTCTGCATCACTCGCGCCATTTCTCGATTTTCGTAACGACCTCGGGATACAAACTGAACTCATTACTGGTGGTGTCGTCGACCTAGTAGCGAACGGCAATGTGACCGGCAAACGCAAAACCTGGCATCCAGGCAAAGTTGTGGGCGCCGCATGTGTGGTAATGCCGAACGAAGAACTCATGCGAATTCACGAGAACCCCTACTTCGAGCTCTATGACTTCGGTTATACAGATGATCTCAGGCAACTGATTCAACAAGAAAATTTTGTCGCCGTAAACAACGCCCTCCAAGTTGATCTGACAGGCCAACTCTCAGCAGAAGCACTGGATCACCAACCGTACACCGGTGTCGGGGGTCAAACTGTATTTATGCTCGCGGGCGCTTATTCCAAGGGTGGCAAATCCATCAGCGTCCTGCCCTCAAGCGCGCTGCCTACTGGTGCTTCAGAACGCTTGTCGAGAATCGTACCAACTCTCGGGGTTGGTGCCGCTGTAACTGTGCCAAGGACATACGTTGACTATGTTGTCACCGAATTCGGCATTGCTGAACTACGCGGGAAAACGCTGCAGGAAAGAGCCGCCGCCATGGTGGAAATTTCACATCCCGATTTCCGTGATGAACTAAGAGTTCAAGCAAAAGCTCTCTATGGCTAAAGCCAACAGAGTGAAACGATACACCCTGCAAGATTCGCTTAAAAAGTGCTGGCGATAGATGCGCTAGTTCGCCAGCGCCAGTCAACGAGCAAGCCCGCGCGGAACAAAAAATCAACGACGCGCGTCGTTGCTGGTTCGTTCCTAAAGATTTCTGGCAACCATATCTCATCGACCGGCCACATGTGTTCATACGGTATCGCATCGATCGCACACCAAAAGGGCTTGGCCTCGAGCGTTTCAACAAGCTCACCGACGTACTGTGTGGCAAGGCAGGCAAAGCCCAGCCATTGCTGACCGTCCTGTTCAACGAACCGCATCTCTAGCACACATTTTGCATCTAGCGCAGTCAAACCCACCTCTTCTTCGGTTTCGCGCACAGCACACGCAAGCACAGACTCTCTAGACTGTAACTTCCCACCCGGACCATTAATCTTGCCGGCACCATGACCGGTCTTCTTATGAATGAGTAAAATTTGTCCATCTTGGACGATAAAGAGTAACGTCCCAATAAACTCAGGCTGCCAATCTGGTTGCCAAATTGTGTTCCGTGTAAGAGTAGTTATGCTCATCCTGACATCATAGCCGCGCAATGCGGCCGACGCACTCAAGCTACGTTCAGTCGGCGACCCTGCACTTGATTGCAGCGCCCTATGCTCACAACAGACAACGCTTTCCAGCCAGGCGCTTTGTTTCGACGAACTTCTTGCGATTGTCTTCTACCGAAGTCATTGGCTAATGCGCAACTCGGTGAGTTGCAACACCAGGTGGCAAGGCTTACCCCGCGACGCGGCCTTTGCCGCACTCCGAAACACCAAAAATTAGTTTAACTTGTAGACTAAAACCTGCTGCCAATCTATCGGTACCAACACATCGAAGAGCCGCTGGGCGACGACCGTCCAGGTCTGCCGCTCTGCATGCGCACGACACTCATCACGCGACAGCAAAAGTGCTTCTTTGATTGCCTGCGCAAGGTCCTCTTTTATCGCCCCATTCGATCCTGCGAAGACAACATCGACCGGGCCTGTCACTGGGTAAGCGGCAATGGGCGTGCCACAGGCATTTGCCTCAAGCATGACCAAGCCAAATGTATCCGTGCGGGAGGGAAACACGAAAACATCCGCTTGCGCGTATTCGTGGACCAACTCTTGATCATATTTATAGCCCAACCACTTAACGTCTGGATACTTGCGTGCCAAGCTTTTACGCTGCGGTCCATCACCGACAACAATTTTATCGACGTTAATATCTAGCGATAAGAAGGCCTCAATGTTTTTCTCAACCGCCACCCGACCAACGAAAAGCGCACGTGGACGATCCCGCGGTGTCAATTGCTCTGGACGAAAACGCTCGACATCGACCCCTCGCCCCCAAACAATCAAGCGAGCCAGTCCCCGCCGCTCAAGCTCCCGTTGATGACTGGCCGTCGTACACAGCGTCGCTTGAGCAAAGCGGTGGAACCAACGCATAAACGCATAACCCACCGACAGGGGCAGGCGAACCCGTTCCTGTACGTACTCCGGAAATTTAGTGTGCAGTGACGTTGTGTAGGGAATGGCGCACTTGTTCAAGAGTTGACGTGCATACACACCTAATGGGCCTTCTGTCGCGATATGCACGGCATCTGGTTTCGCCTCCCGTATCAGAGACTTCAATAACCAAGGATTTCGAGCAACCCTAATTTCAGGGTAAGTTGGCAGTGGCCAAGTTCTGAATAGACCCGCGTGAACAACTTCTACACGAACCCCTTTCCGCTCCAGATTGGCTATGACCGTCTGCCAAGTGGTTACGACACCGTTCGTCTGCGGCAACCAGGCATCGGTGACAAGAAGTAACGTTTGCGTCAATCTACACTCAATTGCTGGATTAAAGTTGGAGCTACAGTGTGCCGATGTTGATTGATCTTAGCACGAGCGACATTACCACTCTGGCGGTCGACGCGATCGTAAATGCTGCCAACAGCAGTTTACTAGGCGGTGCCGGTGTAGACGGGGCCATCCACCGAGCGGCCGGTCCTGAACTTCTGGACTATTGCCGCAATCTCAATGGTTGTGCGACCGGTGGCGCCAAATTATCCCCAGGCTTTAACCTACCGTGCAGATGGGTCATACACACCGTGGGGCCAATCTGGACAGGCGGCACGGCAAACGAAGCCGAGCATCTAAGACGTTGCTACCTGTCGATAATCGCTTTGGCGAATGAGGTTCAGGCCCAGACAATCGCGATTCCGGCAATCTCCACCGGCGCTTACCACTATCCGAAAGATCTCGCCTGTAAGGTCGCCGTTGAAACCGTGGCAAATTCGACCACGGAGTTTCCGACGCGGACAATCTTCTGTTGTTTCGACCCGCCAACGCTTGCGTTATATCAAGCGTTACTCGATCAATGCGGATAGCGATCAGCAAGCGCGCTGTAAAGCGCGGCAGGCATCGCCTCAGGTGCGCAAGACAGCCCTGCTAACACCTCGATCAGGTGCTCGTTATCTTCACGACCCTGCCAGAGCTTTTCATACTCGCCCGTCTTATAGCCATGGTCTTGTCTAAATCTATTGAGAATATTCTTACCGATATAAAGGTCAAAGAGTTCGTCATACGGAAGCGGCAGCGCCGCCATAGCCTGCATAAAGGGCGCCAGGTCAAAAGACTGAGTCCGGAGCGTTGACTCAGCCAACCGCTCGATCGCTCGACGAAATGCTTCCGCGTCACCCTTAGACGGAGCAACTGCAGCGAGTTGCGTGGCGACGTCGTCTGTCAGGTTGTCAGCACGCATAAGTTCAGACAAAGCAAAATGCCAAATGTCGACGAGTTCAAGCTTAACTTGATCGAGGTCTGGATTTTGTTGCTTCCACCACTTCCAGCCATAGTGGTCGAGCATTTCGGCACACTCCACCCAGATCGCCCGGTAGTACGCATAACCTTGAGTCCGCCATTGCGGATGTACTTGGGTGTTGTGTTCATCCTGCATAGTCGCCATGCCCTGCAGCATCTCAAGCGCACGCGTGTCGTCCCCCATAATCATTCCAATCTCAGTATTGCCAGTAAGACAGGATTATGAGGTATTCTTTATTCCATGGCCAAAAAGCCGAACACCGCAATGTTGATGCATCCGGTCGTACGCGATGAACTTTTTCGCGACGACCACCTCGATGCTATGGCACGTGTTTGCCGATTGGTTAGCCTCGACGCGTTCCGCGACTTCGATGGCCTGGCGCCGCACCTAGCACAACTCGAAGTACTCATCACCAGTTGGGGAAGCCCGCGCATCGATCAACAATTCATCGATGCGGCGCCGCGTTTACGACTCATAGCGCACCTAGCCGGTAGCGTGAAAGGTTTTATCGATGACGTTGTGTGGCGTAAGGGTGTACAAGTCGTTAACGCCGTCGCTGCAAATGCTGTACCTGTCGCGGAATACACGATCGCGGCCATTCTCTTCGCGAATAAAAAGGTGTTCCAACTGAACCAGTACTACACCGAGTACAAAGAGAATAGAGCCCCTTGGACCAGGGAAGCACCAGACGCTGGCAACTATGCTAAGACCATCGGCATCATCGGAGCATCCCATGTTGGACGGATTGTCATCGAGCACATTTCGAACTTCGATTTCAAAATTTTACTCTACGATCCCTACATCACACCATTGGACGCCCGCCACTTAGGGGCAATAAAAGTTGGTTTAACTGAACTCTTGAGCCAATCTGACGTCATCAGCCTCCACGCGCCGCTCCTGCAGAATACAAAACACATGCTCGGCGCCCGAGAGCTCGCGCTCATGCAGGATGGCAGCACGCTGATCAATACGTCCAGAGGTGCGATAATCGACCAGACCGCTTTAGAAATAGAACTCGCAAAGGGCCGAATCTTTGCGATTCTTGATACCACGGATCCTGACGAGCTACCCGCCTCTAGCCCACTGTTTAGCATGCCGAACGTGTTTCTCACGCCACACATTGCCGGCAGTTTAGGCGCAGAAACGCAGAGACTCACGGACTATATCGTCGCGGAGCTAGAACGGTTCAACCAGGGACTCGGTTTAAAACATCTTGTTCGCCGGGAGCATCTAGCGCAGTTAGGTTGAACCCGAAACACCTGCGCATGATCGCTAAAGACCTCAGCAACTGCTCCCAGCACGGCTTTCCTTTGCGCGCCCAGTCCTAGCAGGTAAGATTGCGTTCGCTTTTATCCTGGGGAGTCTCAATGGATCTTTCGTTTGGACCAGAGTACGAAGAATTTCGCGCAGAAGTGCAGACTTTTCTGCGCGAACATGGTGGTCGTTCACCGCAAAATGCAGGTATGCGCGCGCCTGAGAGCTTAGCCTGGCAAAAGCTACTCATAGAAAACGGCTACACCGCGCGCACAATCCCTAAAGAATACGGCGGCTTCGGCGCACCACCTGACATCATCAAATCTCGCATCATTGCCGAAGAGTTTGCAGATGCTCGAGTCAATACGGGCCTTGGCGGACAAGGGATTTCGATGCTCGTGCCGACCCTGCTGGAGATGGGCACCGAAGCACAAAAACTAGAACTGATCAAACCAACGATTCAAGGCGAGATGATTTGGTGTCAGGGTTATTCAGAGCCCGGCGCCGGATCAGATCTTGCGAGTTTAACCACCCGTGCCGTGCTCGACGGTGACGAGTGGGTCGTCAATGGACAGAAAATTTGGACCAGCACAGCACAACTTGCTGACTGGATTTTTTGCCTAGTTCGAACTGAACCAGACGCGCCAAAACACAAAGGCATATCTTTCCTACTTTTCAAGATGGATACCCCCGGTATCGAGATTCGCCCCTTAGTCGACATGACTGGGGTCGCCAATTTTAACGAAACGTTCTTTACCGATGTACGACTGCCCAAAGATCAAATTGTTGGACAGCGTGGCGAGGGATGGATGGTCGCGAACGCCGTTCTCGGGCACGAGCGAGATTCATTGGGCAATCCCAACAACACCCTCATGCGACTAAACGCGCTAACCGAACTCATGAAGACAGAAACTGTTGGTGGTGAGCGCCTTATCGACAACCCGGTTTATCGCGACCGACTCATGCAGATTCAAGGGCGGGTCATGGCCATGCGATTTAATGATTTACGCGTGCTGTCTTCACGCTTGAACAAGGGCCAAGATGCGGCCCTCGCGCGCATGATCGTCAAACTACAGGGCACCGAACTTCGACATGACTTGGAAGGCATGGCGATCGACATCCTTGGAGAAGTTGGACTCTCCTACGGCGACAATCCACACACGCGATCCGCTGGTTCATGGCAGAGCCAGTATATGTACTACCTTGGTTTGATCATCGGCGGTGGCACCTCGCAGATACAGAAAAATATCATCAGTGAACGCGGTCTCGACATGCCAAGAGAACCGAAAGTTGAAAAGGCAGGGTAGGCAAAAGATATGAGATTTGGATTATCAGAAGAACAGACTCTCCTGGAAGACAGCGTCAATCGTTTTCTGCGTGACCACGTGGCGCTAGACCGTGTGCGCACCTACGCAGATGGCGATAGCGATGACGATATCTGGCAAGGTTTGACCGAACTCGGGATACCTGCGTTATTGGTCCCCGAAGCTCAGGGCGGTGTTGAGCTATCACCTTTGGACGCAGCCGTAGTGGCCGAAAGCCTTGGCTACCATGTGGCACCAGGCCCATTTCTGGGTAGTGCCGTTATGGCACCAACTGCACTTGCATCTGCTGGAGATCACGACGAGGAACTGAGTGCCCTCGCTGCAGGCGAGTTCCGGATCGGAATCGCCTTCGGTGAGAGTATCGGGCGCAGAATAGAGGCGCAGGTTACTGCAGCAGGCGGCAGGATTTCTGGCTCATCTCTCTTCGCCTTCGATGCAGATGCTGATGCCTACCTTGTTGCCGACAGCAACCACCATCTCTACCTCGTGCGAGCGGCTGCCACAGGGCTAGAACGGGCAGTACTCACAACCGTTGACCGCACAAGGCGAACCGTTGAACTCACCTACAACAACGTCGAAGCAGAACTTGTTTCCGATGACACCTCCGTCTACGAAGCGACCCTCGATATCGGCCGGGTTATGCTGGCAGCCGACACGCTTGGGGCTGCACAAGCCATGATCGATCAAGCGGTCGCGTACGCAAAACAACGAGAACAATTCAATCGCCCAATCGCGAGTTTCCAGGCGGTCAAGCATATGTGTGCAGAGATGACCGCTAGCTTGGAACCCTGCCGAGCCATGGTTTGGTTTGCTGCGCACGCGTTAGCCGACCTTCCCGATGAAGCGCGTGTAACTGCCTGTCATACCAAGGCGCATCTGGCAGAAGTTGGTAAATTTGTCGCAAAGACGGCAACTGAAGTACACGGCGGTATGGGTTTTACCGACTTGTTGGGACTGCATTATTGGTTTAAACGCTGCGGCAGTAATCGCCAGTGGCTGGGCGCACCAGAACTCGTCAGAGAAGAGGCAGCCCAGTTGCAAGGGCTTGCATAACGCATGAGCGATAGCCTACCGGTACTACCCTTAAAAGATACGATCATATTCCCTCAAATCGTCGTGCCATTGGCTGTCGGTCGAGAGAAATCACTGGCAGCAATCGAAGCGGCTGTCGCAGCCGGCGGACAGTTCATCGCCGTCGCCCAGGAGGACCCGGGCATCGATGAACCAAATTTAGGCGACCTCTATGTGACAGGCACCATCGTCAAGATCACGAGGGTAGAGCGACAAGACAATGGTTCACAGGTCATTGTGCAAGGCGATCGGCGCGTGAAATTACTCTCGCAAACGGACGAAGACGCTTACATCGCCGCGACCTATGAGCCGCTCATAGAGTTAGACCTTTCGGAAACAAGTTCTGACGCATCAGAAATCGAAGCGCTGCTACGCGTCAATCGAGAAATTGCACAGCGCATTGCAACGCTGTACGACACAGAGAACGGTGCTCAGATCTACCAACAGCTTGTCGGGCACTTGACCAACCCGGTTATACAAATGTACCGCATCGCATCGCTCGCGAACGTTGAGGTTTCTAAACAGCAAGAGACGCTCGAGTGCGAAACGACTTTAGACCTCATGCGCAAAGTCAACGGTATTCTTACGCATGAACTGCGCGTTACCGAACTCCGACGTGAAATCACTGAATCCGCTCGAGATGACATTGAAAAACAACAACGAGAACATGTACTTCGTCAACAGAAGCAAGCGATTGAAGAAGCCTTAGGCGAAGGTGGCGACGATGAGGACATTGCTGAGCTGAGACAGGATCTCAAAGAAGCGAAGCTACCCGCAGACATCCAGACGGAGGTGGACAGAGAGCTAAAGCGACTTGGCCGCATGTCTGCTAACGCCGCAGATTATCAAATTGCTCGGGCATACCTCGAGTTGGTTGCAGAACTACCCTGGCATACGACGACAGACGACAACCTAGACTTAACGCACGCGCAAACAATTCTCGACGAAGATCACTACGGGTTGGAAGACGTCAAAGAGCGTATCCTCGAGTCACTCGCTGTCATGCAGCTCAACCCGAAATCCAAGGCACCTATATTGTGCTTGGTCGGACCACCGGGCGTTGGCAAGACCTCTCTTGGCCAATCCATCGCGAGAGCGATGGGTAGATCGTTTGAGCGCTTGAGCCTCGGTGGATTGCATGATGAAGCGGAGTTGCGTGGACATAGGCGCACTTACGTTGGCGCGATGCCCGGCCGCATCCTGCAGGGTTTACGCCGCGCAAAGGTTATGAATCCCATTATCATGCTCGATGAACTCGACAAACTCGGCCGCGACTTCCGCGGTGATCCTTCCGCGGCGCTAATGGAAATTCTAGATCCAGCGCAAAATAAAGAGTTTCGAGATAACTACCTTAACCTACCCTACGATCTTTCACGGGTTATGTTTATCACCACCGCCAATACCTTGGAGGGCGTGCCCAGACCCCTTCTAGATCGCATGGAAGTTCTCGACGTTACGGGCTACTCCGACTTGGAGAAGAAGTCCATTGCGCGCAATTACCTCATCCCTCGACAACGCAGTGAAGCGGGTCTCAAAAATGACCAGCTAGCGCTAAGCGAGATTGCGCTAGAGCAGGTCATTCGACGTTACACACGAGAAGCCGGTGTTCGCGAATTAGAACGGGTCATCGCACGCCTGGCTCGCAAGCGTGCGCGACAATTGGTAGAGGGGGAGTCGGTCAGTGCTGAAGTGAGTATCGATACTGTGGCAGAGCTACTAGGCCCTGAGCGATTCAAACAGGACGGCAGCCGAGACCAACAACACAGCGGTGTCGCGGCTGGTCTCGCCTGGACTGAAGCCGGTGGAGACGTCCTCTATATCGAAGCGAGCAGAACTCCAAAAGAAGAGAAAATCACCCTGACCGGGCATCTCGGCCAGGTCATGCAAGAATCTGCGAAGGCCGCTCGTAGCTATGTCTGGTCCATTGCCCATCGTATCGGGCTTGATCGCGACAAAATTGAAGCTGAGGGTATACATATCCACGTACCAGCAGGAGCAGTCCCGAAAGATGGGCCTTCTGCAGGCGTTACTATAGCGACCGCGATCGTTTCGTCATATGCCGCTATGGCAACGGACCCAAAAGTTGCCATGACCGGCGAACTCACGTTAACCGGGCTCGTACTTCCGGTCGGGGGTATCAAAGAAAAGCTGCTGGCAGCTCATCGATCCGGTTTTACACATATCATTCTGCCCAAGGACAACGAAGCAGACCTCGCTAAGTTACCAGAGATCGTTAAGGACGATTTGACGATTACGTTGGCTGGTAGCCTCGATGATGTACTACAGGTCGCGATCCCTATGCTCAAGTTAAAAGCGTGAAGAATGGACAACTTGTTAAACTATATCTACGGCGTGATCGTGGAAGGGGCCGTGGTCGGCGCGCTATTCTGGAGCATCGCCTACATCACGATGGAACGCACCAGCCTGCGCGGCGCGCTCGCCGCCGCGTTGGCATCGGAAGCACTCGGTAATATTCCCTATCTCTTCGGTTTGACTGCATTAGACGCACCTGCACTCGCTATGACACTAGTTGGCGGCGTCGTTTTTGTTCGCGGGATAGTACACGTCGGCGAATTGAATGCTCTTAGAGCGACGTACGGACTAGCGATGACCTATTTCGCGTTAGTCGCGATTGTCACTTGTACCTAACGGCATCCACACTAGACACCAAGTGCCTCTAACAAGCGCTCAAAATCGTCGACTCGACGTTCCAGGCTATCAATGGTGGCTAGCCAGAATGCTTGGTCAGTCAGATCTGCATTCAGATGCTGCTTAGCGATATCTTCCGCTGTCATGCGCCCGGTATCCCGCAAGAGATCGACATACTGTCGGAAGAAATCACCGCCCGCTGCGCCTCGCCTGGCGTAGACGCCCAGGCTAAAGAGATATCCAAACAGATACGGGAAGTTATAAAAGCTAATCTCAGATATATAAAAGTGCAGTTTGCTCGCCCAGAACATAGGATCGGGCTCAGCAAGCGCATCCCCATACCAATTCTGCCAAGCTGAAGTCATCATATCTTTCAGCTCCTGCGGACGCAGCGGACGTTCCGCCCTTGCTTCATAGAGGTTACGCTCGAATTCAAATCTGGCAGGAATGTTCAACAAGAACGCTGTCAGAGCGCTCATTTCTTCCCACATGATGTTCAGTTGTTCCTGCTTATCTCCGGCTCGCTCGAGCAACATATCTCGAACTAAAGTCTCACCGAACGTGCTTGCTGTCTCGGCAAGTGACATACCATAACTCTTCTGACTATCCGGTAGATCTCGCATCACCCAACTGTGATACGCGTGACCGAGTTCATGCGCGAGGGTAATTGTGTCGCTTTGACCACCGGTATAGGTCATGTAGACACGGGGCGTTTTAGATTTAGCAAACCCTGTACAGTAAGCACCAGGGGATTTTCTCGGCCCCGTGGTGCCGTCGATCCATTTGTTCTGCGCCATCATGCGGACAAAGTCCGCCATGCTTGCGTCGACTTGTCCATACGCGTCGGCAATCAGATTGAGGGCCTCAGTAAAAGGCACTCCAACGGCGTCTCGTCCCCCTTCCGCAGCGGACAAAACCGGCGCTGGCGCTCGCAGATCCCACGGACCAAAACCTTCCTTGCCATAAGCGCGCGCTTGTAATCGCGCCGCCTTTTGTGCGAGCGGCTTCGCCCGGAACGCCACATCTAACAAAGTATCCAACGTTTTACGCGAGATACGATTCATGTGTGTTGGCGCATCGAGAAAGTGTATCTCCTGCTTGCGACTTCTTTGCTTCGACATTTCAAGGCGCCATCCAGAAATCGCATTAAGCGACGCCGAGGTGGATTCATCGTGAGCAGACCAAGCCTCATTAATCCCGAGCCAAGCGGCACGTCTCTGATGATCATCGGCGCTCGACATCAACGCGTTCGCTTGGGCGATCCCCATTTCCTGTTCTTCATTCCCGACAACCACCTGACAAGTCAAACTCCCAGCTAACTGGTTGTAGAGTTTGCCCCAGGCATGAATTCCGTCCTGGGAAAGGCCGTTCACCAAGCTTTCCTCAGCCAGGCTCAGGTTCTCATGCGCTCGCTCACGACTACGTAGAACGAGGAAGGCACTCGGAGCTATATCTGCATCGGCTAGATATTCCGCAATCGTGTCGTCATCGGCATCGTCTACAAATTGTGACAAAGGCTCAAACACATCACCAAAGCGTTTGTAGAAATTTTGTAGCTCGCCATTGAGCTTTTGCGCATCCTCCAATTGGCTATCGACTGACAATAGACAGTGAGCATAGGTACCGACATTGGCCAGGAGCGTCGATGCTTGCTCGCGCAGCTTGGTTAACGTCTGGGCTGAGCCAACAGCGCTATTGCCTTGGAAATTTATGTTGTGCGTCTCCGCCTCGTGCAGCAACTCCGAGAGACGATCCAGGTCAGCTTTCAGCTCTTGCGAGGTGACGGACTCGTATTCGCAGGATAAGTCCCATGCTGGTCCGGCAATTTGATTTTCTGTCATATCAATATCGATTGGTTCAAGAGACACTGCGGGCGCAGTTAACTTCTATTACACACGCCTTGCCCCCGTGGAGACCCATTAGACCTGATCAGATTTGAAGGTCCAATAGCTATTGGCAAAGTAGTTAGCGAGCGCGGCCGGGAAGATCGAAATGAACTGCGAAAACCACGCTGGATGATCAGGAAAGAACCATCGCAAGAGCACGAAAGTCGAGAAACTAAGCACCAAGGTTAGGAGAGACACAGCGTTAAATTTGAGACCTCGAACACGCTTACGGGTGCGCATGGTCCTATCTCGAAACGTCCAAAAATTATTGAGCATAAAATTCCAAACAATCGATATTTCGATCGCTATCGCAGAACTTACATACGGGTTGGTCAGCGTCGAGAGAAGCAGTTGGAAACTGACAAGATTGACCGCAACACCCGTTAGGCCGGTCAGAGCGAATTTAATGAATGTCTTGCGCGAGAGCAGCCGCAGCCACCAAACGTGGACAAAAAATTCAATGATATCGTCACGACCCAGCTTAGTCTCTCCGGCAGCTCGATCCGCGAAATAGATCGGCACTTCAGCGATCGATGCACCAGATATCTGAAGCGCATGCAGCGAAGCCACTTGAAAAACATACCCTTGTACGCGCAGACGCAGCGGAAATGCCCTTCGCAACGCCTCGACACGAATCGCTTTAAAGCCCGCTGTGCAGTCTCTAACCCGGTAAATTCCCGCCACAGATCGAGCAAACAGGTTGCCAACCTTCGAAATTAAACGCCGCCTTAAACCCCAGGCAGGGTCAACGCTTCCCCCTGCAACATAGCGCGAGCCAATGGCGACATCGGTGCTTGCCAACTGCGCAAGCAGGCGCGATGCATCCATCGGCGCGTGGGAAAAGTCTGCATCCATTTGCACGACAGCATCTACAGACATATGCTTAAGTACATATTCAAAGGCGCGAGTATAAGCAGACCCAAGCCCCCGTTTTTGCCCGGACAGGACACGCACGCGCTCATCATTAAGTGCATGCACCAGATCAGCGGTACCATCAGGAGAAGCATCGTCGACCACGAGGATTTGCACCGTTAAATTCGCATGATCCAGAACCAGAATCTGGCGGATAATCGCAACAATGTTTTGCGCTTCGTTGTAGGTCGGTAGAACGAAACATGCACTGCGAATTGGAGATGACTTACCGTCGACCATTATGATGCTGAGACTAAATGAGAACCGAATCTTATACTCTAGACCTCGCCGTAAGTCATGGTGCGGCGCCGTCCCGATAAGAACCTAACATACCGCTCCCGACTAAGGATCGACATGCGCTTACCTCTGAAACTGGTTGCCACAGGCATAATTAGCATGCTCACTTGGCCGTCCGTCTGGGCTGCCGACGTCGAAACGTTCGTCGCCCTAAAGACGTCACTCGGAGCTGTCACGCTCGACCAGATGAGTCATCATCGCACGATCGGCACCGGCCTACCGATCGGCAACGATATCGACGGCGCGCTCGATGACACCCGCATAGAGGACTACACTGCGGGCGTCGGTATTAGCGTTGGCAAACGCTGGAACTATTGGTCACTCGAAGCCGAACTCATCTGGCGTTATCGTACAGACTGGGATCTGAGCGCGCCGACCCCTTCCATACAGACCATCACGAACGTCTTTTCTAATGTCGAGACGACGAGTTTCAGTATCAACGTGCTACGCCGCGGGCCTATTTCTCAGTACTGGTCATGGGAAATAGGCGCGGGTATCGGGTTAGTACGCAATGCAATCAAAGCTGAATATATAGAACGAGCGACCCTCACTGAGCCGGAATTTTCCACTAAGGATCACGCAATCGCAACCGACTTTAATTACAATGCCTTGGCGGGTGTCGTTCGCTCACTTGGCGGCGCATGGTCGATGAACATCCGTTATCGATTCATAGAACTTGGTGAACTGTCGGCAGGTCCTTTTCCAAACCGCACGGTGCGGGTGTCCTCTGACCACAGCGCTCATGAAATGCAATTAAGCTTCGAGCGAAAATTCTAGAGGCGGAGCCATCGATGCAGAACAATCCACCCGCAGACTCGCCCTGCAAACTGATCTGTAAACTCAATCCATCTAACGTTTGTCAGGGATGCGGCCGAACATTAGATGAAATTGGACATTGGCAAGCCGCCAGCAATGAGGAAAGGCAAACAATTCTTAATCGCATCGCCCTCGATCAGTCGACAGAGGATTCGGTTAGCGCCTGAACCAAGCGATCACCTGATCAAAGCCCACTTCGGCTACCTCCTGCAAAGCTGGTCAATTTCGCACAATGCAGCGCGCGCTCTGGCGGCATCGATCGAGCATGTTCATCTCGGATCATCGCCCCATGCCACCCAGGAAATATCGTCCTTGAGACTACGTGACCAACCGCTTGCATGAAAAGCCGATAGCTAACCCGATATGGTGTACAGCAGCGAGTTGCCTTGCTTGCCAACAATTTCAGTTTCACCCGCATGACGAAAGCAATAGGCCATTTTTTGTGCAAGTGCGACTGGCTCGTTGATCGCGCCCGCCAAATCCTTACTTGTAAACGGGTCGGGCAACTCGCGTTGAACAAACTGGAACAAATCACCAACTGCCTGCAACCGACAACCCTCTACAATATTGAGCAGCCGCCGCTCAACAACCCGCCAACCACCGCGACGACGGTTTTTGTTTGGATCGTAGCGTCGCAGCTCCTCTTCTTCTGTTAATACCACCTCAACCGAAAAATTCGGATGGTTTAACAACGTTGGTATATACACGAGTTCATTGACAATATGGATCAGCCGACCATGCTTTGGCGACTTGCGTCGAGGCGGGGCTTCCTGGCCTGCTTGCTCGGAGACCTTAATAATGTGGGTCGTCGCGGCAATCGGATGAACCAGTACGACAGGACATTGCTCCGAGAGGGTTTGCATTTTGCGCGTTAGTCCGGAAAAACTACCCGTTTGGACCTCATAGATCACTCCACCTCTGACCGCATCCGCAACAAAACCTTCAATCGCTACTTCCGCGTCACCACCATTGGCAACGTACGTTGCTTTCAGAGCAGCATGCAGTGGACCTTCATTCAATGTACCAATAGGCATCGCAGCAAGAGATTAGCATTGCACTAAGGGGGATGCGAGATTCTCACGAAGAATTGGCTATGCCATACTCCGTATCCTCCTCCACAAGCAAAAAGGATCGCAACGATGAGTGCAGACGGTACTTGGAACACAACAATTAACACGCCTATGGGGCCGCAGAACGGTGCGTTAACACTCTCTACTGAAGGCGGCAACCTAACGGGAAAGATGACGGGAGCGCAGGGGGAAATGGACATTCAGGATGGCGCTATTGATGGCGATACCCTGAGCTGGAAGGCAGATATCACTGCCCCAATGGCCATGACGCTTGAGTTCTCCGCATCCGTTGAAGGCGATGAGATCAAAGGCAGCGTTAAGCTAGGTGCGTTTGGCAATGCTGACTTTTCTGGTACCCGCGCATAGGTTAAATCATGTCCTGGAATGACGAGATAGACGAACTGCGCGCGCGCGAAGCGCTTGCCTTCGAAATGGGCGGACGGGAAAAAGTCGCCCGACAGCACGATTTCAACAAACTCACCATTCGTGAACGGATAAATGCCATCAGTGATGGCGAAACGTTCCACGAAATAGGCACCCTAGCAGGCGTCGGTGAATACGATGAGCAAGGTGAACTCAAAGCGTTTACGCCGTCCAATTTCGTTTTCGGCACAGCGGACATCGATGGTCGCCCGGTCGTTCTGTCAGGGGACGATTTCACGGTCCGCGGGGGCTCAGCGGATGCGTCCATTGCCGGCAAGCGTGCTCGATCCGAAGGGCTGGCAGTGGAACTTCGTCTCCCACACATCCGTCTGGTCGACGGCATGGGTGGCGGCGGATCGGTGAAGACGATAGAAACCGCAGGCCGTACATACATTCCGGAGCTGCGCGGATGGGAAACAGTTGCAATGCAGCTCGGTGTCGCACCGTCTGTGTCTCTGGCACTCGGTTCAGTAGCGGGTATTGGTGCGGCCCGAGTCGCAACCGCGCATTACTCTGTGATCGTCAAAGACAGTGCGCAAATGATGATCGCTGGGCCGGCGCTGGTGGACTGGGCAAGTCTCGGTGATGTTTCTAAAGAAGAGCTTGGCGCTTCCAAAATTCATACCCGCAACGGTGCAATCGACGACGAAGCTGCGAGCGAAGAAGAGGCTTTCCAAATGGCGCGGCAGTTTCTGTCGTACCTGCCATCAAGCGTTGATGAACTGCCGCCGGTAAGCGAGCCTACGGACGACCCCGAACGCTCAGACGAGGCCTTACTTGATATCGTGCCGAAGGATCCCCGGCAGGTTTACAAAATGCACACGATCTTACAATCGGTGTGCGACCAAGACTCTTTCTTCGAAATCGGTCGCAAGTGGGGCCGATCTCTAATTACTGGTCTGGCCCGCTTTAATGGCATACCTGTGGCTATTTTCGCGGAAAACCCGAGAGTCTATGGCGGCGCGTGGACAGCAGACTCATCGCGCAAGTTGATTCGACTCATCGATCTCGCTTCTACTTTTCATCTTCCCATCGTGCATCTCGAGGACTGCCCGGGATTCTTGATTGGTAAACAATCTGAAGAAGAAGCAACCATTCGCTTTGGGTCCACCGCCCTTGCGACGCTTGGCCAAGCGAACGTCCCATTCAGCTGCGTGGTGATCCGCAAAGCATTTGGCGTCGCCGGAGCTGCCAACCACAAGCCTGGTTCGCACCATTTTCGCGCGGCTTGGCCATCAGGAGATTGGGGTTCACTACCGATAGAAGGGGGCATCGAAGTTGCGTACAAAGCAGAGCTTGCTGAGGTCGACGACTACGATGAACATTTGGCCAAGATCAAAGATCGCTTGAATCGGCTTCGATCACCATTTAGGTCCGCAGAATTTTTCGAGATCGAAGAAATCATCGACCCTCGCCATACACGTAAGTACTTATGTCGTTGGGCTAAACTTGCCCGTGCCGCATCAAGAACCGACCCACCGAAATTCTGGTACCGTCCCTAAGCGCTGGTCTGACAATGCATCCGCGGGCTTATGGACCGCCAAAGAAGTAGCAGACTCAGCTGACGCGCGTGACTGGGTGCACCGCGCTATTCTGCTACTGAATTGAAACACCAAACTGCGTTTAGGTACTTTTAACCGCAAGAAGACGTTCGAGTACAGCCTCTAGTTCACTGGGTGGCTGGTTCTTTAACGCCATCATGCGCTCGTAGACATCAGCGGCACCTTCATGAAATGCGCCAGTGAGGCCGAAGTGTTCAAACGTCGCTGCGATCTCCTCCATCTCACCAACGAAACGCCACGCTTTTCGAGAAGTACCTTTTGCCACCACTCGGCTTCGGTTAACCAACCCCTTCTGGCTAATTTCCCACTCCTTTTCAAGTTCTTCACGGACAGAGGCCGCCTCAGCTAACGCGTTTACAGCCAACAACAGCGCACCACTACCTTTGGTATAAGCCGCATAGGCCATCTTCAACGCCGATGCCCGCGTGTCGGCTAACTCAGTCCCTGACTGACGCCCGTCTCCATCAATCCCAACTCCAGGTATCGGACGAACCGCCAAGTAACCTTTAGAAAACCATCCAGCAACCTCTTCCGATCTTGCACCTGACAAGTACAGTCTGGTACTGCCATGCGTATGGGCTGGCGGGCCAACAATCCCGCCATCAACAAATTTCGCGCCAATAACTTGAGCAATCTCCTCCGCGCTATTCGGCGAAATCGCATTGGCATCAACGTAAACCCGATCGAAACCGGTTTGAGCAACAGCTTGCGCCTGGCTTTTAGCCGCGTGTGGAGGGCAGACACTAACGATTCCATCTGCTTTTTCGCACAATTCTCTAATCGTCTCTGTCGCGGCATAGGGTTGAGCTCGGTTGTGCGTCTCCGGGCTTCTACCATCATGGCACCACAGTACTTCGTGACCACTGGCAGCAAGGGCTGCACATACGCTGACCCCCATTTCCCCCGGATGTAGTACGCCAATTTTCATTAATCGAGGGCTCCTGACCTGCTTTGTTTGATCTTGTCTGCCTAATTCCGGTAATCCAGAGGAGGATTTCGGTTTCCGAGGAGAGCCGCGTATTTGAAGTTTGGTCCCTGTGCTGTTTTGAGCTCGGCTGCAGCAGCTTTGATCAGTTCTGGTTTCTGCAGCAAGTCGACACCGGACTTACCAATCAGGCGTGCTGCTAGGATCATCCCCTTATGCCCAATACTCGTCCCACCCGCAGCGACTGCCTGCCAACTATGCGCTGGTGTACCGGGCACCCAGGTTGCCGTGGTGAAGCCAACGGTCGGGACCAGCCAGCTCACGTCACCAACGTCTGTCGACCCCATATTTTGACGGAACTGGAAGGGTTGAATGACACGCTGACTGCCGAGTTTTAGGTTGGGTTTAATCAGCGTTTTGCGTAACGTACGCGCAAAGTCATTTTCAGCTTTTGTGTAGGAGATGCCACCAAGTGCCCGCAAGTTGTCATCAACAAGCTTAGACAACGTATGATTCGGCAGGACGGGATAGTTGCCGTGCATAACCTCGATGTCTACTTCTGTTTCTGTGCCCATGGCTGCTGCTTTCGCGGCGTTTACGACCCGATCAAATAACCCAACAACGGTTTCTGCCTGCGGGTGTCGGACGTAGTAATAGACTTGTGCTTGTTCGGGGACAATATTCGGCGCATCGCCACCATCCGTGATGACATAATGGATTCGGCTGGTTTGTGGCACATGCTCACGCATCATGTTGACCATGTAGTTCATGACCTCAACCCCATCCAGGGCTGAGCGACCTTTGTCGGGCGCGGAAGCCGCGTGTGCCGCTTTGCCGTGAAATGTAAAACGCCCAGATTTGTTTGCCGTCGTCGCATACGGGGAGGCCGAATTCGAACTCCCCGGGTGCCAATGGAGAACCACATCGACATCTTCAAACAAACCGGCTCGCGCGATATAAACCTTGCCGGAGCCGCCCTCCTCTGCAGGCGTACCAAAGACTTTGATCCGTCCAGCATGACCCGTTTCCTGAAGCCAATCTGCGATTGCCAGCGCCGCAGTCACTGACGCCGCGCCAAACAGATGATGTCCACACGCATGCCCTGCCGCACCTTCGACTCGTGGGTTGCGGCTGGGTTCCGCCGCCTGGCTTAACCCCGGCAGCGCGTCAAACTCAGCCAAAATTCCGATTGTCGTGCCGCCAGAGCCAAAGCTCGCCACAAAAGCCGTCGGTATATCCGCGACACCGGTCTGAAGATCAAACCCTCGCGCTTTGAGCATTGTCTGCAACGCGCGGCTGCTCTCAACCTCTTGATATCCTAGTTCAGCGAAACGCCAAATCTGATCAGCGAGCTCGACTCCGGCATCACCACGTTTCTGCACCAGCTGATCAATATCGGCCGCGTGCACCATTGTCGACGCCAATACAACGCCGATAGCCATCAAATCCCTTGACCATGCAGCAATAAATTGAACAAGTCTTCTGCAAACCATAAACACCACTTTTTATCGTTGTCCGTGCAATAAGCATGGTAGCAGCTATGGAAACACCGGTTCATCTTTCGTTCAGCGAAGCCTGGCAACCTATCTTCACTGCGAAAACAACGCAAATTCTATGCCACGGAGTAAGCGTACAGGAGGAGTGTGCACCGCGAGCCGGATCGAGGCGCGACTCGCCTGAGACTCGCGTCGTTTGCTCGTCAGCGGACCCGCGGCAAAAAAATTATCTGGTCACTCTGCGGCAAGCGTGCCACGCACTCGGGTTTATTCCACGAGTCGGAATCAGCTCATCCGGTCACTCCGGGTTCGACTATGTGACGGTTGGCACACAACGATGTGCGATTCAGAGTATCAATGCAATGAACCCCGCCGAGCAGGCAGATCTGACCGAAGCTAGGTTGGTAGAAAGTGCACCGGATAGCGGATCTTAGTGCGGCGAACGTCACGAATACCAAAATTAAACAAACGCACTCGATTCACGATCTTGTCGATCATTATTTGATCATCGATCTCCGAGGCGACAACCGTGCACTCAACGACCTGACCATTGGGAGCAATAACAAGTTCAAGAACAACCTCGCCCTGCAGTGCTGGACGACTACGCAGGGTTCGATTGTATATCGCGAAAATAGAGCCTTTGTTGGAATCGAAGACGCGTCTTATCTCTTCGATCGAGCGATCGCGGCTGTTGACCGGTCGTGGCTTACGAACACCACCTGTCCCGGCGACATTCTCAGGCGCATCGACTTTCGTGGTTTCGCGACCGGCAAGTGCCACACCGCCTGTCTCTCGAGACAACGCGGCAACATTGACACCAGCGCTCCGCGTCGCATGCTTAGAGGTCAAAATACTACGATCAACGGTCGCCGCAGACCCGGCGCCACTCTGAATCGCTGCGGTATCCTGCAACGCCGACACATCTACGGCCTGGCGCATGTCAACAAAAGCATCTTTGAACTGCAACAAGCCGGAAAGTGCTGCTGTTTCTTTAGCTTTCGCTACTTTTGGCTCGGCCTTGGCTACCAATTCTTCCTTCCGCCTAGGTGCTTCTTTTTGTTCTTTTTCCTTGGGCTCTGGCGCTTCCAGCCGCTTCGGTTCAGGTGGGATTTTCAGCACAGGTTTCTCAAGCACGATTCGAGCCAGTTGGGGCGGTAGCTCCTCTAACTCAGCTCGTTCAATTTCGGGTAACACCAGCCAAGGCATAACAAGCCCGATGACCAATACAAAGGCCAAGCTACCCATGAGCCACTTTTTGAATATTATGCGATCGTTACTCGCATTCTCCCAAGGTAGCGAGAAGTCATGCGCATGAGCTTTGCCAGCAGCACCCGCAGTTTTTTTGGCGGCCACCTTGTTGCGACCCTGCGTCGCGGGTTCGCCCTTGGCGGCATACCTAGTCTGGTTCATGAGGCCACTCTCTTCGCGGTGATGCGTGTCTCTGCCATCAACTTTTCAGCAGTTTTCGCACCACCGACTTTGTTCACAGCCAGACTGACTTGCGCGAAATCAGCAGTCTGGCAGGTATACAGGATCCGTTTCAGCAACCAATAGGGCACTGCTTTGTCACCCATTACAGTAATTTTGTGTCCCCCATCAGGCGTTTCACCACGTCGCTCTGCCTGGTATTCAAGTTCAGCACTTAAGCCCGCAATCAGCGGTTCGAGATCACCACTTATCTCCTGAATTTTCGCGACTGCGCGACCTTGAACGATCAGATCTTCAGCACCCACTGATATCGTCAGTTGGTTTTTGGGTCGTTGTTCGGAGGTTGAATCCGGCAACTTGATCTCAGTACTGGTCTGTAGCACTTCCACTTCAGACGAGTTCACCATCAGAAAAAAAACAAGAATCGTAAAAATATCCATCAACGAAACCAGATTTAGGGACGCGGTCTTGCCTCTTTTCTGTCTTTGACGACGTTTATCAGTACGCAGCTTCAAGATCGTTTCTCCCCTTCTCCAGTGACGGTGACATCACCGAGGGAGATCACTGGAAATAGCTCTGCCTGTACAACTTCAAGTGCTTGCACCGTCGGATATGACCGGACTCGATCCATGACCGATACCACCGTCTGGTAGTCGGTATGCGTCTCAAGCAAGACCGTGATGTCCTCTTTTTCTGGCATTCGCCGTTTCAGTTCCTGCATAACCAAAGTGAGTTCGGCAAAGTCATGTCCTTCAGCGGTGCGTGTCACCGTTTTGATCACCCCACCTCGCCCATCAGCCACGATCAACTTATCGTCATAGACAGCGACCTCTAGATTTACCGTTTCGGGGTCTATAGGGCCGGCGTTGGCATCCATTGCTGGGAAATTCAAATCAATCACCGTAGTGTGGGTAAATACCATCGACAGCAAAAGAACGGGCACCAACACAATCATGAGGTTCATAAACGGTGTGACGTCCAACTCTGCTGCTTCTACGTGCTTGTGGCGCCGCTTGCGTACGCGATTCATACCTAGCTTCCTTACGGTTGTATGACAGGCTTGTTAGTTAAACATTTTATGAGCAAAACGCGATCGCTTATGCGCGAGTGGGCTGCTTAGTCGCCGGAGCTGCAACGGCTTCAGCATTACCTTCGAGTAAATTCACAAATTTAACGACCGCTATTTCCAGGCTTTCGATGATTGCACTGGTCTTGCTTTGCAGCATTGAGTGAACCAGTAAAAGTGGTATCGCCGCCATCAAACCAAACGCTGTCGTATTCATTGCGATTGAGATCGATTGCGACAAAAGCGTCGCTTTTTCGGCAGGATCAGCATTGGCAACAGCAGTAAACGCTGCGATTAGACCGATGATCGTGCCAAGGAGACCCAACAAGGTCGCGATATTCGCAAACGTCGCCAGATAGGGCGTCCGTCGTTCAATTTGTGGCAACGCTTCCAGCAAACCTTCTTCCATAGCCGCTTCGATGTCGCTGCGTCGTCTTGCTACGTCCGTGTGCTGTTGCTTGTTGACACCGTCCGCCGCGATTCGAGCCACGGCTGACTTGGAGTTTTTCGTAAATTCCACAATTTCTTTGAGACGTCGTTGTCTGAGTAGTGGCAGCAGTTTGGTGTATGCCTGGCGGTTTACCCGCATTTCTTTCACAAGGTAGAAGTACCTTTCAAAAGCGACTGCGATACCAATAC
>JAQWQN010000083.1 GCA_029244465.1 Pseudomonadales bacterium | reverse complement strand
AACAACCCATGTGCTAACACTGATGCTGTTCCTTGGTATGTTGGTCATCATCGATCTGCGCATGATGGGAAAAAGCTTTACCTCGATACCAGCGGCGGAACTGGCCGAACGACTCAATCGACCGATGATGATTGGCTTTGTGATTATGGTTGTGACCGGTTTTCTTCTCTACTACGCGATTCCGGTGCGGACGACGCAGAGTATTTGGTTCCGCATAAAAGTAGTCCTGCTCGTCGCTGCGGGAATCAACGCGTGGCTGTTCCACCGTGCGATGCGCGATTCCAGAGAGACTTGGGGTAGGGATCAGATGCCACCTGATCGGATACGGCGAGGCGCAGCAACGTCGTTAGGCCTGTGGCTTGGTGTGGTGTTTACCGGCCGCGCCATTGCCTACGACTGGTATGACTGTCACAAGCCGCAAAGTGAATTCATCTACTGGGCAGCAGGCTGCGTCGACGAACTCGCCGCACTACCGCAGTAAAGGGGCGATAACGATGGATGTATTATTCTTATTCGAATGGCTAGACACTTCTTTTCTCGCCACAATTTCTAAAGCCTACGGTGGGGTGTTTGCCGTCATCCAAATGTTTCACTTGGCCGCGCTTGCCGTTATGGGTGGCATGGTGATGGCGAGCGATCTGAGGCTCCTGAACGTTTTGCTACGTGATGTGCCGTCTGATGTTGTCTTAGCCAATACCAATCGTTGGTTTGACTACTCATTGGCCTTAATGCTTGTGAGTGGTGTGTTCATGGCCAGTGCGGTGGCAATGAAGCTGTACTACAACGAAATGTACTGGGCGAAGATGGCAGGCCTCTTTGCTGGGATGGCGTTTGTTTACCTTGTGCGTCGACCGTTGTTTAGAGGGGGGTTAGAAGGGGTCAGTCCCTGGGCGGTCAAAATTACAGCTGTCAGTTCGATTATCGTTTGGTTGACTGTTGCCGCCTGCGGTCGCTGGATCGGCTTTTCTTAAATCCCGGGAGGACTGTCTTGAATAAATCGATCATTGAAAAGATCGCCATTGGGTTTGGCGGAGCGATCATCATCACCGCTGCATGGTTTTGGTCGGTCCAAGTTATGAGCGTTATCGAACTGCTCGAAATGGCTTACGGTTAGTCCGGGCGATCTCGGTTAGGCGTGAGCTGCCCCAAGCACTTTTCGATAAATGCAGCCGGATCGGGTCTGCCGCCCGCGTGTTGCAGTACCTGCTAGGCATCAGTCAGACTGCTCTGACAGTCTCGGCATGGTGAGAGGTAGCATGAAATGACTCGAGTCATCCTTGGCGATGACCGAGGGTCACGAACCTTCAACATATCAACGGTGATGACGTAACGCCCTGTGCCATCTGATCGTGCCCAGGTTGCCGACCGGCTCTCGCATGAGTGTTTTTCCGTGCTGTCCGGAGTCCTGCGAAATTTCGCTTGCTAATCTAATTAATATATTAATAATTAATATATGAATGAATTTAGCAATTCCTTACCAATGATGTTGTATAGAGCGCTCGATGTAGTCATGCCTGAGTTCCGGCGCATCTTTCTTGAGCATGGCTTAACCGAGCAGCAGTGGCGGGTCTTGCGAGTTTTATGGGAAGAAGACGAACAACCCCTCCTGATACTGGCGGCTAAGACGCTGATCTCATCTCCTAGTTTGGTGGGTGTGGTCGATCGACTCGAGCGAGATGGGTTGGTTGTGCGAAGAAGGAAGCAACAAGATCGACGCATTGTCAGCGTAACTTTGACCCTCCAGGGTGCGCAGTTGGAGGACGCGGTGTCTGCCAAGGCGGAGGTGGCTTATAGAGCGCTCGAAAAGCGAGTGGGGCCGAAAGCATGGCGGCAATTGATGACGAGCTTGGAGCAGCTCGCAGTTAACGGTTAACGGAGGAATCATGGCGACGAGATCGGGTGCGGAGTATTTGGCCTCTCTTCAGGACGGTCGCTCGGTTTGGCATCGTGGCCGCGAAGTGGAAGACGTGACTGTCGAGCCCGGCATTGGTCGCGGTACACAAACGCTGGCAGATTTTCTAGATCGCCAACTGGAACCGGATGAGCAAGAGAAGCTGACTTTTGAAGAGGATGGTGAACGCTTCTCGATGTCGTTTTTGATGCCAAAATCTGTCGAGGACGTCAAAAAAAGAGGGGTCGCTTATTATGAGTGGGCGAAGTGGTCGAATGGCATGTTTGGACGGACGCCAGACTACAAGAATGCCTCCGTCATGGCGTTTGCTGGGGCCGCGGATTTTCTCAACGGCAATCTGACTTCAGATAGCCCTACCGACTTTGCTGCCAATATGCGCGCCTACTACCGGGCGGCGCGTTCAAACGATTATGTGCTGACGCATACGTTGGTCAATCCACAGGTCAATGCGCAGTTAGCCAAAGAGGGTCTCTCTTCTCCCGAAGTGGCGCTGCGGGTTGTCGAAGAAACTAGCGAAGGTATTCGCGTCACTGGAGCGAGATTGCTGGCGACGCTTGGGCCAAGTGCCAACGAGATAGAGGTGTTTCCGTCAACCCTATTACGTGCCGCTGAAGAGAATGTGCCCTATGCGTTCGCGTTCTCGATTCCAATCGCGACCGAAGGTCTGCGACTGATCTGCCGGGATTCTTACGATGAAGGCAAGTCGCAATTTGATGCCCCTTTGGCTTCTAGATATGAAGAGATGGACGCTGTCGTGATCTTTGAAAATGTGCTGGTGCCTTGGGCGCGCGTTTTTATGTATAAGGATCCCTTACTGTGCAATCGAGCTTTTGCAGAGACCAACGCGGTCGTCCATATGATGCACCAGGTTGCCTGTGGCAAGTTGGCGAAAGTAGAGTTCATCATTGGGCTCATGTGTGCGATGGCGCAGGCATCCGGAAAAGACGCGGATATGAATGTTAAAGGGCAGATAGCGGAAGCTATGTGGGCCGCGGAGACAATTCGAGCGCTACTCTTTAGTGCCGAGGCGCACGCGAAAGAGGACAAGTGGGGACTGTTTGTCCCTGCCCGTAGGGCTCTCGATACGGCTAGAAATATGTTCCCTAAGATCTATCCCAAGCTAATTGAGACGATCCACATGTTGGGGTCAAGTTCTTTGATGGCAACCCCCTGTGAAGCTGACTTTAGCGGTGACATAGCCGCGGATGTAGAGCGGTACTTCCAGTTAACGAACATGGAGAGCCGCGATCGAGTCGCGCTGTTTCGACTCGCCCACGATGTTGCTGTCTCCGGATTTGGCAACCGACAGGTCCTTTATGAACGGTTCTTCTTTGGGCCTCAGAACGTCATGGCGTCAATCTATTACGATCTGTATCCAAAGGACGAAATGGTCGGGCGAGTGGAGAGTTTAATCCGTTAATAGTCGCGGCAATCAGAGCGAGCGAAGAGCAACTTCTAGCGAATTGAATGAACGCTTTTTTCCCAGTTTTGTCCGTCAAAGGGTCGTCGGCTGAGGAAGTCGAAACCGTCGTCTAAACAACGTGCATTCACATCGTAACCGTCAGGGTGTGAGCGTGGTCTGCTGAAGGGGTGAATGCCGCAGTTCGTGCAAAACTGATGCTTTGCCACTTCTGTATTAAATTGATAGGTCGCCAGACTGCCTTCACCCTGAAGCAGCACGAAGTTGTTGGGCTTGGTAATCAGGTTTATGAAGCCCTTCTTGAGACAGATTGAACAGTTGCATTCAATCGCCTCGACCGACTCGATCCAAACCTTAAACCGTACGTTCCCGCAGTGGCACCCGCCCGTGATCCACTTCTCTGCTTGATTAGTCATCTGGGGCATCCCCTTGTGTTGGCCTGGCTTTTCGATCGTTGCGACTTTGACGCGCACACAACGTTGGCTGACGGAACCGTCAGAATCTGAGGGGCACCCCGGCCGTATGGCGAGCGTGATCGGGCCGACGTCGGTGCTGCTGGCCCGATCGCTCCGCTCTGCAACGGAGCCGTGTTATGAGTAAACGTAGACAATGATTCCGAAGCAGATTGCCGTCACGCCGATAGTCCACCACAGCTGTCGATAAGACTCTTTGGTGTCTGCATGCTCGAGTGTCTCGATGGTTGCTTTTTCGTTTTGCTCTTGGTCTTCACTCATATGCTCGCCTCCAGTTGAGCGTCCAGGCATGTTACCGACTGTGGCGCAGAAAGTTTATCTTTACCGATCGCGTTTTAACTGGGTTCTCGATGCACGCCAACCACAGGCCAACGGGTTGCCAAATTTTCTTAAGCTCACCCATGGCTGCCGTACACGAGCATGAAACTGTTTATTGATGTCAGTCTCAGACGGCCAAATGAGCGTCCGAATGCATCAAAGGTTGCTTGGTCGTTGATCTGATAACTAGTACTAGGTTGTAGACGAATGCCAAGACCGAGCGCAGTGGATTGCTGGTTGGGCCTGCAGCGCGCGGCCTGAGTTTCTCGAATTCCTGCAAGTTGCCTGGTGACCTATCTAGGGCGTGGGCGAGGCCGTGCTTGCCTAAACCGGTGAAATCCTGCTCGATAAGCAATGCCTTGGCACCCTCTGGAATGCTGGTCGCAGTTGTTTGTCGGTTAGCATACGATACCGGGCCACTGCTTTCGGGCGTTAGATGATTCATCAGGGAGTGACGGTGCGTTCGCGGCAGTGAATTGCAAACTTAGTACGGTCGAACTATATTGACGTGCATACCAATGCACCAGTTGTTTGTGATCCGTGCTGTAGATGAGATTGGCGCTTTAGAGGTGATAGACAGGCGCTAGAGGCAGCAACAAAACCTCGGAGAGAGGGGGGGGGACATGTACTTTTTTAAGCACTTTCGAAAGTTCGCGGTGTTGAGTCTGTTGTTCGGCGTGAGTGCCGTCTGGGCAGAGCTTCCCGCGGAGCCAATTCCTAACCTCATCAAACTCAAGACGCCCTATCCAGCCGGTTATGCGCTGGTCCATGATTTTGCGTTTTCTGGTTTGATCGACTCAAAATTTGCCTTGGTCGACACTCAGAATCAGACCTACAAAGGGATGATCAGTGCCGGACAATTCGCCACTATAAATTTTTCCACGAAGCGGCAGAAATTCTATGTTGGTGAGACCATTCACACGCGGGGCGTGCGTGGTAAACGCCAAGACATCATTACCATATACGACTTCGAAAATTTGGATGTGGTGAACGAGATTGACATCCCCGCAAAGCGAATGAATGTAGTGATTAACGAATCGTCTGTCGTGATGACCGCCGATGAGCAGTTCTTGTTGGTATTCAATATGAACCCCGGAACCTCAGTGACGGTGATCAACCTAGATAGTGAGACAGTCGTCGGTGAGATACCAATGCCCGGTTGTACGTTGATGTACCCAGATACTCAGAGGGGGTTCTTTAGCCTCTGTGGCAATGGCGGTTTGGTACACCTCATGCTTGATGAGCAGGGTGGTGAAAAAAGTCGCTGGTCGAGTGAAGTGTTTAATGACATTGATGCAGACCCCCTCTCTGAAAAAGCAGCTTACATAAATGGTGTTTGGTATTTTGTTAGCTATAAAGGAGAGGTTCAGCCCATAGACGTGACTGCACAGCGACCTGCCGTTGCGGAGCGGTGGTGGTTAGCTTCTCAAATGGATCGTGCCGCTAACTGGCGGCCTGCTGGATGGCATGGCAAGGCGGGTAATGCGACAGATGGAACCACTAAGTTGTGGGTAGCAATGACGCCGGACGGCTATGATGGGAGCCACAAAGATCCTGCGACGGAAGTCTGGTTGATGGACGTTGAGCGTCGCTCAATGCTCAAACGGATTTCGCTTGAAGTGCCGGCACTCAGTATAGATGTTAACCGAGCCAACGATTTATTGGTGGTTAACATCGAAGGTAACTTGGACGTCTACAATGGCCTGACTGGCGAGTATCGGCATAACATACGCGCGCTCGGAGACACCCCTTATATGGTACACGCGGTAGAG
>JAQWQN010000258.1 GCA_029244465.1 Pseudomonadales bacterium | reverse complement strand
CTCTCTTTTCATATTCTCACAATGAAAAATTCTCATACCCGCGGACCGCGCATCAACACGTTCCTGTCGATTATTCGCGGGAACCAGGACATTATGGGGACGCTGATTTTTGGCGGTGTGTTCGAGCGTTATCCGGAACTTAAGATTGTCTGTGTAGAAGCAGATGCGGGCTGGGTACCGCACTATCTGTATCGCATGGATCATGCCTACAAACGGCATAGAAATTGGTTAGCGCCAGGTATTAACCTATCAAAACTGCCGTCTGAGTATTTTTCCGAAAACATCTACACGACTTTTCAAGACGATTGGGTGGCATTCCAGTCTGCGAATCAAATGAATTGGCGCAGACTCATGTGGGCGAATGACTTCCCCCATAGTGACTCCACTTGGCCTTGGTCGCAGGATGTGTTGCGGGAACAGACTCAGCACTTAACCGATGAGCAAACGCGGGCAATTGTGTGTCACAACGTCGCCGACTTATACAAAATAGATATTTCAAAACTTAAGGGAGCAGCATGAGTTATACAGGCGCGGATCTCATTGCCGATGCGCTTGCGCAACTGGGCGTGGAGCACGTATTCGGAATTGTCAGTATTCACAACATGCCAATGATGGATGCCATCAATCGTTTAGGAAAAACAAAAATCATTGATGTGCGTCACGAGCAAGCCGGCACGCACGCGGCCGATGGCTATGCGCGAGCGACAGGAAAACTTGGCGTGATGATCGCCTCTACCGGACCGGGGACATCGAATACGGTTACCGGTCTCTACGAGGCTCAGTATGGGTCATCAAGGGTGATGGTGATCACTGGCCAGGCTGAAACAGGCTTCTACGGTAAAGGTTTGTCTTATGTCCATGAGGCAGAAAATCAAGTACCGATGTTGGCGTCTGTTTGTCGACGCGTGGAGAGTCCGAGACATGTCGGCCAACTTGGTCCCGCGTTTACGGCTGTCCTCAACGACATGTTCACAGGTCGAGGTGCACCAGGTGCTCTCGAGATACCGATCGATATTCAATACGCTGACGCGCAAAAGATCGAGGTCGCATACCCTCAGTCTGACTTTCTGCCGGCGGATGATCAGATAGATGCGGCTGTGGCTAAAATCAAAGAAAGTGGTCGTCGTCTAATTATTGCGGGTGGGGGTGTGATTGCCGCAGGCGCGCATGAGGAGGTTCAAGCGTTAGCGCGCAAGCTTGACTGCCCGGTACTAACGACTGTAGATGGGCGTGGAACGCTGCCAGAAGATGATGCCTTGTGTGTCGGCAATTACTACAACAGCGCCGGTATCTACAACGCGGTACAAGGCGCGGATCTGACGATTGCGATAGGGACGAAATTCGCAGTCGGTGTGGACGGCCAGTTTCAGGCTCAGACCCCACCCGGTGAAATGATCCAAATCGATATCGATGGCAACATGATCGGTCGAACGCATCTTGCCCATATCCCGGTAATGGCTGACGCTAAGTCTGCATTGACGGCCATCAACGCAAGCTTGGATGAAGTTCAGCCCAATGATGGTCAGTTCAATGAAGTGATTTGGGAAGCGCGAGATGGTGTGCGCAAGGCCATGCGTGACCGCCTAGGCTCAGATTGGCCGCAAGTGATGGATGCGATACGTGCCAAGTTACCGCGTGACGGAGTGTTTGTGCGCGATCAAACGATCTCAGCTTACAACTGGGGCAACCAGCAGTTTCCAATTTACGAACCCCGCACGTCGATCAACCCGACTTCCGGAGCGATCGGTCCTGGATTTCCGATGAGCGTTGGTGCCGCTATTGCGACCGGTAAGAAGACTGTGATCATTCATGGTGATGGTGGTTTCATGTTCCACGCCACAGAACTCGCGACCGCAGCTCAGTACAAAGTACCGCTCATTATCTGTGTGTTTAATGACTCGGGGTATGGCGTCCTGCGCTGGCTGCAAGACAATCGATTTGGCCGGATTAACGAAACGGACCTGGGCAAGGTTGCCTTTGCGCAAATGGCCGGTTCCATGGGTGTACCAGGTGAGCGCGTTCAAAGTGTTGGTGAGTTCGAAGCGGCTTTTGAAACAGCAATGGCCGCTGACGGACCCTACTTGATTGATGTAGATATGGAACACTTCAAACCGATGGAAATATCGATCATGCCAAAGCAAAAGAAAGAAGTTGATGTGAAGGCGAGCGCCTAAGTTTAAAACGGAGCAGAAAGCGATGGCTATTCGATTGACCAAACCGTGGCACGATTTGAACGAGGCGATCCCGCTGCTGCGAGGAAACTTGGGTGTATTTGAACTTGCCGATAAAGATGGGCAGGTTCTCTACATCGGTTTCGCCGGTGGTAAGAGTCTGTATGGTTTGAAAGGTGAGGTTCGCGATCTATCTGCTCGCATCACAAGCGCGACGCAAGTTAGACATGAAGTGAATACTGCCTATCAGAGTCGCTTCAGGGAGTTACTGATGGTGCACGTCGCTGACTATGGGAAACTGCCTCCATACAACATTGAACTCAATCATCAACCGGGCCGACTTGGCCGAATAAGTCCTGCGTAAGAGAAAATTATGGATCTAAACCTAACAGAAGAACAAGACATGATTGTCGGCATGGTTCGACGCTTTGTGCGCGAGGAGGTGCTGCCGCTTGAACTCGACCTCGATCCAGATGCGGATGAACTCAAGCCGGAGGATCAAGATCGTCTAGTTGAGAAGACCAAAGCAATGGGTCTCTATGGCCTAGATATACCACCTGCCTATGGTGGCCCTGATATTGATCTGGTAACGCGCACATTGATCGCTATGGAAATGTCGCAGCACAGAGCTGGCCTTTATGCGCCTTGTTATGGCACCTTCGGCGGTGCCGGGCTTGCGCAACTTTTTGAGGCGACTGACGACCAGAAAGAGCGATACTTATATCCGACGCTACGTGGTGAGAAGCGTGGTTTCTTCGGCCTGTCTGAGCCGAGTGGCGGGTCTGATCCTGCTCGCGCCATACAGACAAAAGCTGTGCAGGACGGGGATGATTGGATCATCAATGGGGGCAAGCTGTGGATAAGTGGCGCCGATCGCGCCGACTTCGGTTTAGTTTTTGCGCGTTCAGACTCTGACAAGGGTCGCAACGGCGTGACTTGTTTTATCGTCGACACAGATACTCCCGGGTTTCACGTCCGCCGGATTGTTCACACTTTGCGATCCGCGCATTACGCCACGGAACTTCAGTTTGAGGATATGCGTATTCCTGCCACGAATATCTTGGGTGAGGTGAATCGTGGCTTCGCTATCGCAAATGACCGCTTAACGCGGCAACGTATTCCTTACGCAGCGGGCTGTATAGGTGTGGCACTCAAAGCGCATGAGATGGCTCTGGAATATGTCCCTCAACGAGAAACATTTGGCGCGCCGCTGTCGACGCGTCAATCGATACAATGGATGTTGGTAGATAACGAAATAGATATAAAGCAATCGATCTGGATCACGTTGGAAGCCGCCAATAAGGCCAATTTGGGAGAACCTTTTCGAAAAGAAGCTGCCATGGCTAAGTTGGTCGCGACTGAAGCGGGTGGACGTGTGGTAGACCGTTGTATGCAAATGTTTGGCGGCCTTGGTGTGGCCAAGGATCTGCCATTTGAGCGTTGGTTTAGAGAGATGCGAATTAGACGCATTGGCGAAGGACCTAGTGAAGTGCAGCGGCACGTCATCGCTCGTGAGCTTTTGGGTTCTTCTCTGCGTTAGTGCTGCGATTTTAGCCGCGATGAGAGGTGGCATAGGCACTAAACCCGCTTTAGGCTTGGCTCTCATGCTGAGTTTAGCCTTTGTAGCGCACCCTGTAGATGACGCCACGCTTGTCGTCTGAGATGACCAGCTCGCCGGCCGGTGTCACCAGAACGTCGTTAGGGCGTCCATGGACGCCCCCATTCGCAAGCCATCCCGTAACAAATGGCTGGTAGTGCTCATTCTCGATGAGGACGCCGACCTGGTAGCCGACTTTGCTGGCACGGTTCCAAGATCCATGTTCTGCGACAAATAGCGCGTTCTTGTATTTTTCGGGGAAACCACCGGCGTTGGGCGGGGCGTAGAAATCGATTCCGAGAGCTGCTGAGTGAGCCTGAATCTCGACATTTGGTCCCGTGTGAGTTGTTGGCCGAGCGCCATGATTACCAAATTTGGGGTCGTCGATGTCGTCGCCATGAACAAAGGGGTAACCGAAATGTTGGCCGCGCGAAGTACTGATGTTGAGTTCTTCTGGTGGCATATCGTCACCTAGCATGTCTCGGCCATTGTCGGAAAACCACAACGCACCGGTTTGTGGGTGCCAGTCGAATCCCACGGTATTGCGAATACCTGAGGCCCAAATTGTGGTCTCGCCAGTCTCGATGTCTATGGTTAAGAGACTGGCGAACCGCGAATCTTTAGAAAGGCAGACATTGCAAGGTGCGCCCACGGGGACGTAGAGCTGGCCATCGGGTCCGAACTTCAGATATTTCCAGCCATGATGGGCCTTTTTAGGCAGCGATCGCGTGATGTACTCGTGTCGAATCTTGGCAAGATTCTCATCGATTTTGCGGATGCGGATGATTTCGTTCAGTGCGCCGATGTAGAGGTCTCCCGCGTAAACCGTAACGCCTGACGGGAGCCTTAAATCCTGCATGATTGGAATCACGCTAGGGGCGGGGTGGGTCAAAGCATGAGGTATAGCGTAAACGGTGCCTTGACCCATAGACCCGACGATCAGCGTACCGTCGTCGGTCAAGGCCATTTGTCGAGCGCCAGGCACGCTGATATTTAGGGTGTCGATGTGGAATCCTGGCGGGACCTGTAAGTTTGGTTCTGTTGCGCGAGCCAGACTGGTGCAAGCGATGAGAAGGAGACAAGCAATCGATTGTAGGAGAGGCTGGACAATTGCTGCGGGACAGATTGTATGTTTCATAGGGGCCAATTTCGCACAGGGGATAAAGCGACTCAATAGTGGCTTATGGTAAGGTGGCTCAGTTAAGCTAACGCGATGAACGCACCCTCTGCAGCGACCACTGCGCTACTCAGTCAAGACGTCAAAGACACCATACAAAGCGCCTATCGGGCATGGTTGGATGCCCGTGGTTTTAAGGCTCGGCGCGGTCAGCGAGAGATGATCGCCTACGTTGCGCGGGCGTTAACTGCCGATGAAAATAGAATTGCGGTGATCGAAGCGGGTACCGGGACTGGTAAAACGGCCGGTTACTGTCTGGCCGCCATTCCTGTTGCACAGGCGTTGCACAAAACAATCGTCTTATCGACCGCCACCATCGCGTTGCAAGAACAGGTGACGCAGCAAGACATTCCTGATTTAAAAAACAACGCGGGTCTGAAATTTAGCGTCAGTTTGGCCAAGGGCCGTGGCCGGTATCTCTGTTTAAAACGTTTAGATGACCATCTCAAATATCAAGGACAACAAGACATTCCACTGTTCGAGGAGTTTGATGAAGATCACACTCCATTTTACCAAACGATGTTGGATACGTTTGGTAAGGGAGAGTGGGATGGTGAATTCGACAGCTGGCCCGATGAAATGCCAGCCGGCGCATGGTCGGGTGTCACGACTGATCACAGAGGCTGTAGCAACAATCGGTGTGGATTCTTCAAGCAGTGTCCGTTCTTCAAAGCGCGCAATGCGCTGGAAGGTGTGGACGTGATTGTTGCCAATCATGATCTTGTGCTCGCAGACCTGGCGCTAGGGGGCGGGGCGGTGTTACCGGAGCCCGAAGACTGTATCTTTGTCCTGGACGAAGCGCATCATCTTGCCGACAAAACCCAGAATCACTTTTCAGCCCGAGCCAGGATCAACGGTACCCAGCAGTGGCTGGATCACATTAATTCGGTCCTAGGCAGTATGGCGCAGCGCTTTGCACGACCGGACGAGTTAGTGGCGCTTGCCACGAGCGTAGCCACGGAGATTGCATCCCTACGTACGTTCTTGGAGGTGGTTGGGCACCAGTTGCAAGAACTCGACTTTGACGTGCGCGACGAGAACTTAGAAACCTGCCGTTTTGCCATGGGTGACGTTCCAGAACATTTGCAGGATGCAGTGGGGGCAGCCATTCCGGGGTTAGAGAAAATAGCTAACGATCTGGATCAGACGCACCTTCTGATGCAAAGTGCTGTCGCCGGCGAAGTCAATTGGGAGAAGTCCTTTGAGGCGGAAGACTGGCTCGTCCCGGTTGGTCAATTACAGTCACGTGCAGCGGCAACGCTCGCGCTATTCGAAGACTATGCCCGGGGCTCATCTTACCGGCATGCCCGCTGGGTGAGCCGGACAGGCTTTGACGTCGAAATGATCAGTGCGCCAATCGAACCAGGTTACATTCTCGATGAGGTACTTTGGCAGCGGGCCTATGGTGCGATATGTACGTCGGCGACGTTGAGTGCCTTGGGTCGCTTCGACCGTTTTGTGGAACGGTCTGGGCTCAACCCTGCTGTTACCCAAGTGCGAATCCCGAGCCCCTTCAACTATGAGCAGATTGCCACCTTTTGCGTGCCCGCTATGGATAGTGACCCGAGGGACTTCGATGCGCACACCGCGGAGGTGGTAGAACTCTTGCCAACTCTGGTCAAGCAAGAAAAAAGTGCGTTGGTGTTGTTTACATCTTGGCGTCAGCTGAATGCAGTTGTAAAAGCGCTACCGGGTCAGGTTACCGAAGAGATCTTGATTCAAGGAGAGTCAGCCAAACAGGTTCTGATTCGGACCCATCGGGAAAGGATCGATGCTGGTGAGCATTCAACGTTGATCGGATTGGCCAGCTTTTCCGAGGGCCTAGATTTGCCGGGTGACTACTGTCGGCATGTCATTATCAGTAAATTACCTTTTTCTGTACCGGATGATCCGATCGACCAAGCCATGGCTGAATGGGCTGAAGCGCGTGGCAGAAATGCCTTCTATGAGATATCCGTCCCGGACGCCGCGCTCAAGTTGATTCAGGCCTGTGGCAGACTCATCCGCCATGAAGAGGACTATGGTCGCATAACGATGCTAGACAAACGTATCGTCACACAACGCTATGGGCAAGCGCTGCTTGATTCTTTGCCCCCGTTTAAGAGAGATCTGGCGAACTAGCTGCGTGCGTCCCGCCGCGCGGCCAAGACGCTGATCTAGAAAGCGTCTTTGGGTGCGGCGAGCTGGATGCCGCGGGATGGTTCATCTTCAAATTGCCCTGCGCTGAAAACGATAAGACGATCACCAGACAGTCGTTCTTGGACCGAAGCAAAGAAGGTCGATAATTCGGCTTTTGTCAGTTGCTCAATCAGATCCGCCATCTGTTGCCGGCTATCAAATGACAGGTGATCGTCCAGCAGGTCCCGCCAATAGAGTTGAGATTGAGCGCCTAGGTTTTTCGGTGCTTCCAGTAGACGTGCGATCAGACCGGCTTTGTGTTGTGCAAACTCGGCGTCCTCCATACCGGCGAAATAGGCAAGGAAACGATCCATGAATTCGATGGTTGCTGCTTCCAGGTAGCCCGCGCCCTTGGCTGGTGATTGAACGATAAACGTGATGCCAGAGCGTTTAACGACGGCTTGATTGTTCGCGCTAACGACATAACCAAGTTGTTGTTCCGTGCGCAATTCGCGAAAGTATTCCGGTCGCAGAATTTGCGCGGCGAGCATGGACTTTGCGCGGCTCGAAAAGCTATCGTCAGCATCCTGAATGTGGATAACGACTGAGGCATCGTTATGGTCGATAACCACTTTGTGGATGAGTGCGGTTGACACCGTTCGTGCCGACGCTCTGTGCGGGGTTTGATTGCTCAAGGTGAATGTATCGTTGAGCAACTCAGCTAAGGCGGCAGTGTCCGCTGCATCGATGTTGCCATGCAGCATGCCTTTGACCGCGACTTGATCAAAAACTTTAGCTTGAAAGTCTTTCAGGTCTGCTAGCGTCACCGGCGTGAGAGCCGTGGCAAGGGTGTCGCGTGGCCATCGACCAGATCTCAAGGTGTTCTGCAATGCGCTCAATACCTGGGTGTAAGGGCGTTCCTTGGTGGCGTTCTGCCAATCCTTGATCAGTGCCGCTTTGAGAAAGTCGAAACGCGTCTGATTGAGTTCGGCCGACACTAAGGCTTTCAAGACCGCGCTTAGCAGGACTCGTTGTTTGTCGTTATAGCCCCCAACGGATACTTCGAACCCGGCATCTGGCACGCTGATGCCGTAACTTAGGCCAGCCAAATAGGCAGGGTAGGTCAGTTCGCTCAGACTATCTTGCACCATGCGGCGATAGAGTTGCGCGATGCCTCGCTCGACGGGGCTCTGCAAACCATCACGAAGTATCAGCGCTAAGTTGAGGTTTGCTCTCGGAGCGCCGAAAGCGACGTCGCTATCGGTCCACAACTGCAGTCCGGGTCCTTCGTGCGCGAGCTTTAAGCCTTCAGTGTCTGCGGCTTTGAGCTCTAGATTTTTAGGGAGGAACTCGTTCATCGACGGCAATTTAAAGGACGCATTCGTCTCTGTTCGAATAATCGGACCAGGAATGATGCGGTAAGGCACATTGAACCAAGGTTCCACTTGATCAGTCGCCACCTCTGGTGAAGAGAACTCAACCATGACGTTTTCAGGCGTCAGATAGGTCAGGTATTCTTTGATCACTTTGGCATTGAATGACTCCATCAAGTAGGGAGCCGCGAGTAAGTCTTCTGCGGGAAAGTGGTTGAGGCGCGGTGCCATTTGATAGACGAACCCAGTTGGTCGCGATTTCTCCTGAAAGCGAAAAGCCATTTCCGTGACCAACGCCTGTTCGTTGTAAAGCCAGGGCAAAGGCTCCGTGTTCTTCAACAGATCTAGGTAGCGGAAGACGTAGTCATGGACGGATTGCAGTTCACGTACTCCGCTGGGCGTAAGCTCGATGCCAATATTTAAAATGCTTGTCGCATCGTCAAAATCGCTAACGCCTGTCCCTAACGATTCAATCCAGCCTTGCTGGCTTAGGCCTTGGTAGAGTGAGCCTTTGCCTTCATGCCCGATGAGGTTGGCAAAGTACTGCTGTGGTTTTGTGCGATAGTGCGGTCGGGTACTCGGTAAAGGAAACGTATAGGTGACGCTGGCGCCTTGTTTTTGAGATTGAAAGTGGAGACTGCCTGGTAGCTGCCCCTCTTCGTACATGGCCCCGGTAATCGGTCTCGGACCAATGTCTTTGTTTTCTATAAGCTCAAAAATTGGTCTTACGAGTGCTTCCAATTCATCGAGCGTATCATTTGAGAGGACGACCAAGCCCATCTGATCAGCGGAGTATTCTTCGTTGAAGAACGTGAACAGATCGGTTTGGATATCGCCAGCGAGCGTATCAAGTGAACCGATCGTAAATCGAGATCCTGGGTGCGCTGGATTGAGCGCTTGTTTCCCGGCCATAGAACCGCGCCAATTGTCGGCCTTGATTTGCATCTGGTATTCAGAGTGCACGGCATTTTTCTCGCGATCAGCGTAATCGGCGCTAATCACCGGATCGATAAAAAAATGTCCCCACCGGTCTAACGCTTCGGGAAAGGCTTCCGGTCTGACATCGAAAAAGTAGTTGGTGTGATCAGCCGCCGTATAGGCATTTGACGCGCCCCCATTGGCTGAAACGAAGGTTTGGAAACCATCGATCTCTGGATACTTCTCCGTCTGAATGAACAGCATGTGTTCCAAAAAGTGAGCGAGTCCGCCTTTATCGCCAGGTTCGTGAAAACTGCCACGATAAACCGCAAGAGCGGCTGCTGATTTGTCGGTCATCGCATCTGAAACCAACAAGACTTTGAGCTGGTTCGGTAGCGTGAGGTAGCGGTATTGTCGGTCATCATTGGGACTCTTGCGCACATCCACTGCGGCGGCGATACCGGAAGTTTCTGAAGGGATCTGCTGGCACGCTGCCAACAACATAAGCGGTAGTAGACTCAGACAAACAAACTTCTGCAACGGAGATCCTTAATGATTTAGTGGGTTGGGTATAAGCATCGAGGCGGAACTATACCGGTTGGTAGTCCAGATCGGAAAACTCGCAGCAGACAGTCATTAACGCTGAGACAGCATCTCCGCCGCCGGCCCGAGGCTCGATTCGCAGGGGGGCATATATTAGCCGCAGACTAATCGAAGCGACGTTACCTAATTGCACAAGAAAGTCTAGGGTTCGCATCATATAAGTTGGCGCTTGAATACATTTTGGTTTGCTCCCTGCGATTGGGTGATCAAGCAGGTTCGGTTGGGATCGAAATTATCTATCGAGAGTTAATTTAATTAGACTCACATTATGATAAAGGTTCCCAACGAGTCTCACTTTCGCAGGCAAAACACCACCCTGCGCCGACAGCTCAATGTGCTATTTGGTGAAGAGTTACTGCATGCAGTCCTAGATGAAATTCTTGATTGTGATTTTCCGGATTGGGCCTGCCTGGCTAGCGTCATCGGGGCAAAGATGTTAGCCAGCGATACTCGGGTGTTGGCCGTTTCTGGTAGCCAGGGGAGCGGTAAATCTACTTTTGCCGACGTGCTTGTGAAGACGCTTGAAGCGACGGGCGCACGTGCAGCGGCGCTCTCCATTGATGACTTCTATCTGACGCAAGCTGCTCGTATCGCCTTAAGCGAGTCTGTACATCCACTGCTGCGAACTCGGGGGGTACCCGGTACGCACGATGCAGAACTGTTACTAGAAACACTGCTCGCGCATAGGTCTGGTCGAAGGATTCGCGTGCCTCGATTCGATAAAGGTCGGGACGATCGGCAGGGGGAAGTAACGCTCGAGGTTGATTTCCTGGTGCTTGAAGGCTGGTGTGTTGGTGTTGAGGCTGAAGCGGCTGGTGCATTAACAAACCCAGTCAATGCGTTAGAGCGCGATGAAGATAGCGACGCCGTCTGGCGACACTGGGTCAATGCTCAGGTGCGGCGTTATACGCCGAGTTGGCGAGCGGTCGATTATTGGGTGCAATTGCGGGCTCCCTCGTTTACCCAAGTTTATGAGTGGCGCGCAGAACAAGAACAAACGCTACGTTCTGAAGAACAGATGTCGCCGCCCGAGTTGCAACGATTTATACAGCATTATGAGCGATTGACGCGGCACCTTTGGTCCGCGCCACCTCACGCGCCAGGGCTCGTCGTTAACCTGGACGCGAACCATGTTGTGAGCGAAATCACTTTGGTGTGAGTTGCGCCAATCTTGTTCAGATCTTGTTCAGTTCCCTCGTCTTAAACTGCCTGCCAACGTGAGGTCAGCCGATACAAGGGTGAGAAAATGAGCTTGATAGTCAAAAAAATTGTTAAAACCGTAACCGGCTGTGTCCTACTTAGCGCTCCGGCTTTTGCGCTGGGCGCATCTACCTACGACGAAGCTGAAGTTATTGGCGTGCAACCAGTCTATGAAACCGTCAGCCGTGAAATTCCGGTGCAAGCGTGTCGCGAGGAACAAGTGACTTACCGGTCAGGTCGCAATCGATCGGCTACCGGGCCAATCCTGGGTGCGATTCTCGGTGGCGCGCTTGGTAATGCCATCGGGCATGAAAAAAGCAACAAGCGAGTTGGTACGGTAGTCGGAGCCGTTCTCGGTGGTTCAATTGGCGCCGATATGTCGCGACGCCGAGGTGGCGGTTCAGTGCAGACCCGCACAGAAGAGGTCTGTGACACACGTTATGAAGTGCGTTCCGAAGAACAACTTGCAGGCTACGATGTACGGTATGTATATGGTACGACAACCTATCAGACGCGTATGCCGAGGGATCCAGGTGCCACCTTACGTGTTCGTGTTCGGGTTAGCCCTGCGGAATAGAACAAATTTTCCGAGCAAAAAGTGACGTATAATGCAGGCTCCTACGAGAAAAATTGGCAGCATGAAACAGCGCAAATTTTTCCTTGTGAGCTTGTTAAGCACTTGCGTACTCGCGCCAATTGCTCATGCGGAACCCTATAAGAAGCCGAGTACGCAACCTGAGGGATTTTTTAACCAGGCCCCTGGATTGACGCGAAAGGACGCTGCACGCCAGGCGCGTAGGGCCACACAAGGAAAGGTGATCGCGATTAAACCCATCAAGCAAGGTAACGCCGGATATTCCGTGCGTTTGCTGGTAGAGGGCGGGCGAGTTGTGACGGTCAATGTTGACCGCAACGGTAATGTCCATAGCAATTAGCGTGATCGCGAACTACCGGTTGCAAAAAAATAGGATCAGGCGTGCGTATTCTAGTTGTTGAAGACGAAGTCATACTCAGAGAGCAATTAAGCGATCACTTAAAGTTACACGGGTTTGCAGTCGATAATGCCGCCGATGGTGAGGAAGGGCTCTACTTTGGGCGAGAATATGACTACGACGCCGCGATCGTCGATCTCGGATTGCCGAAGATCGATGGTATCGAGGTCATTGCGACTCTGCGCAAAGAGGGCCGGACGTTCCCGGTCATCGTCCTGACTGCGCGTGGGC
>JAQWQN010000060.1 GCA_029244465.1 Pseudomonadales bacterium | reverse complement strand
AACTGAACCTGCCAAAGCCAACAAAGTCTTCTCTCGCTGACTATCGTGTTGCCATCATTGCCACTTTGGAAATGGCTCCCGTTGCCGCTGAAGTGGCTGAACGGGTGGAAGCTGTGGGCAAATTACTCGAAGGACTTGGCGCGACCGTTTCTGCTGACGCTCGCCCAGACATCGATTTGGATGAGAGCTATGAAATCTACTCCAGTCTACTCTGGGGCGTCATGGCGGAGGGGTTCACCGATGAGAGGAAAGAACTAGCACGCCAAGAACGTTCGCAACCCGGTGACGGCTCTATGACGGCGACGGCAAACCGCTTTGCTGTCCAAGAACACGGCGAATGGCTCGACTACAACAATCGGCGCTTCCTGCTCCGTAGAGCTTGGGACGCCTTTTTTGCAGACTGGGACATTCTGATTTGCCCACAAACGGCCACGGAAGCGTTTCCTCACGATCACGGCGAATACATGGGTCGCACGTTGATGGTCGACAATGTCGAGCAAGACTATTTCCAACAACTCGTGTGGGCCGGGACAATAACCGTCGCACACCTGCCCAGCACCGTCTTCCCGACTGGACCCTCGAGGGCAGGCCTGCCCATCGGACTGCAAGCCGTGAGCGCCGAGTATAACGACTACACCTGCATTGATTTCGCCAGACTCATCGGTCAACAACTCGGTGGCTTCAAAGCACCACCTAATTTTCCCTAGGAGCGCCCGGTGAAACCGCCTTACATTAAGGCCGATGGCGTTTACAATAGCCGGCTAAGACCTAGAGGACGAAGAATTGGACATTAGTTTCACAGAGGCAGATCGCGAATTTCAGACCGACGTTAGAACGTGGCTAGAAGGCGCGTGGCCCCAAGAAATTCGAGATAAGCAAGCTAGGAGTGCCAGCGGCAGCCTATCTAAGGACGACTTAGTCGCCTGGCAAAAGCGTCTCGCGGAAAAAGGCTGGGCTGCCACTAATTGGCCTAAGGAACACGGTGGCGCAGACTTTTCACCCACCCAAAGCTACATCTTCGACTTGGAGCGAGCCCGAATAGGCGCGCCCAATGTCATTCCTTTTGGGATCACCATGGTCGCGCCCGTGATCATGAAGTTTGGTACCCAGGAGCAAAAGGATGAGTTTTTACCCAAAATCCTCAATTCTGACATTTGGTTCTGTCAGGGATATTCCGAACCGGGATCCGGGTCAGACTTAGCCTCGCTGAACACCAAAGCCGAGGACATGGGTGATCACTATCTCGTCAATGGCGTGAAAACGTGGACCACGATGGCGCAATACGCTGATTGGATGTTCTGTCTGGTCAGAACAAGCAACGAAGACATTCGGCAGCTCGGCATCAGTTTCATTCTGATGGACATGAAAACACCAGGCATCGACGTAAGACCAATAATTACCTTGGACGAACCGCAAGAGGGGTTCCAAGAAATCAATATGGTCTACTTTAACGACGTAAAAGTCCCGAAAAGTAACTTGCTCGGTGAGCAGGGTAAGGGCTGGACGTGCGCTAAGTACTTGCTTGAATTCGAGCGCGGGAACGCTTACTCACCATCGCTAAACGGCGCGATGAGCCATCTCCAAAACTTCGCCAAAGCGGAGCGGGGCGATGGCGATGGCTCCTACTGGCAGAATGCGGACTTTCAGAAACGTTTCAACGATATCAAAGTCCAGATTCTTGCGATGGAATATACTGAGCTTAGAATTCTCAGCGCCATATCTGCTGGCCAAAATGTCGGCCCGGAAAGCTCGATGCTAAAAACGCGGGGTACGGAACTGCAACAGGCGGTCACGGAACTGGCTATCGAAATCTCAGGTACGTACGTCAGTCCACTTGACCAAAGCACACCCGCAATCGGGGATAACTTTCAACCTGTCGGCCCAGACGCGGCAAATGGCGCCGCCCAAGAGTATTTTAATACTCGAAAGGTGAGTATCTACGCCGGCTCCAACGAAATACAGCGCAACATCATGAGCAAACTGGTCCTAGGCCTCTGACCTAGCCGGGCAACGAACGCGGCGTCTGTTCAACGGCGCCACACACCCGAGTCGTTACTGATGTAACCAAGGCCAAGGTAAGCGGCGTCCACCAGCCCTTGGCCTCGCTCATTGAGCAAAATGCCAGAGCCCATCTGGTTCATCGTATAACCAAAGCTCATACGAGCCTCGGGATCCGCAAAGCCAATACTCCCGCCTGCGCCCACATGGCCAAACGCGGTGGAGCCCAGAATCGCACTGCTCTTATCAACCCCCTGGCGCCGCCGATTATCCATAGATTTCATAAAACCAAGGCCAAACCGTGTCGGAATGAGCAGGGTAGCATCTTCGTTGGTTGCCACCGCGGTTTCCGACATGCGCGAAACCGCAGAAGCTGAGGCAAACGTCCTGCCGTTCAACGTCCCACCACAAGCAAACGGCGCATATATTCGAGCGAGCCCACGACCATTCCCGACACCACCAGCACCACCAATTTCAGCTGCGTGACTCGCTCTGTCATTGGGATTGAATCCTCCCTGGTTGAACAAGGCTAGATTTTGAATCGATTGCCGATCACCGATCAGAGCTTGGGTGAATTCCCCAACTGGATCGCTTTTATTCGGCTTATAAGGGACAACCCGAGCCACCTTGTCCTCATGCTCTTCAGGCAGACCGATCCAAAATTCCGCATCCACCGGATCCGCGATCGCTTCGCGAAAGTAGCTTCCTAGTGACTGACCCGAAACTCGCTTAACAAGCTCTCCAACGGTCCAGCCGAAATTGATCATATGGTAACCGTTGCGGGTTCCCGGCTTCCAAAACGGTTCTTCCTCTTCCAGCCGCCGGACCATGTACTCCCAATCGTGCGCGCCGCCGGCTTTGACCGGATCACGCAAACAAGGTACGCCAACCGAATGGTCCAGCATCATCCGCACTGTAGCCGCTTCTTTACCGTTTGCTGCAAACTCAGGCCAGTAATGACCAACAAATTCTTCCAGCTGCAACTCGCCTGCGCTGATCAAGCTATGTGCTGCAAGTGCCGTCGCGCCCTTGGTGCTTGAAAACACGGTGACCAATGTGTTTTCAAGCCAGGGTTTAGCTTCCTTTTCGTTGGCACTGCCACCCCACACGTCAACGACTGTCTCACCTTCGACCATCACGCAAAGCGATGCACCGATTTCACCGGCCACGGTAAAATTTCGATCAAAGGTTTCGACCAAATTACTGAATTGAGCATCGTAACTGCCTTGTATCGTACCGCTAGGTACTGATCCGATTAACGTCTCCATCATTTCTCCTCATTAGCTGGTGGTATTGGCGGTGTAAAACCACTTCTTAAATCTGGTGCATTAAGAGCGCGAACAAAGCTCTCCGGAAAGTCTGCGGTCTCGGCACCATCTTCGCGCCGAAATCTAAGGCCTTGAGCACGTTTTTCACGAAAAGGGACAGAGCGCTCACCCGCGTTGTTGGCGAGGCTAGCAAACAACCGACTCCGCCGATCTATCAAGGCCGAAAGATAGTCTGCATCGTGCACCAGATTAATTCGCTCTTGCGGATCTTTAGTCAGATCGTAAAGCTCCTCAATGTCCCACAATCCGTGGTACTGGATGTATTTAATTTCGTCGAACGTGATCGCGAACGTGGTCGGTGTCTGCGGGAATGTCCACTCCCAATAGTATTCATATACAAACGGCTTCGCATGCCAATCCGCCTCTGCTGTCGCCCCCGTTAGAAGCGGGACGAGCGACTGGCCTTCCATTTGATTCGCAGGTTCAACACCGGCAAAGCCAAGCAGGGTTGGGGCAATGTCTAGATTGGTTATTCGGGTATTCATCACACCAGGCGGGACGCGGCCGGGACTATAGACGACCATCGGTACCCGTACTGAAGGTTCATACGCATTACGTTTGTCGATGAGGCCATGATCCCCAAATAAGAATCCGTTATCGCTAAAAAAAACCACGACCGTATTCTCTACCTGATCGTTATCACGCAACCACGCAACGATTCGACCGGTAGACTCATCGACCGCAGAGAGCGCAGCGTAATACTCACGCACGTAGTCTTCGATCGACAGTTGTGAGTGATAAGGGAAATCAACGCCATGCCAGCTGTTGCGCTGGTTGCGCACCCACATCGGTTTACCCGCCCCGGAAGCACCGGCATCCCCATCCGGATCGGGTAACTCTATGTCTACATCAGCATACTGATCTTTGTGCCTTTCAGCAGGCTGGAAGTCAGCGTGCACGGCTTTGTGTGAGAGGTATAGGAAGAACGGCTTTTCGACCTTGCGACTATCCAACCATTCAAGTGCGTAATCCGTAAGCTCATCGGTGATGTAACCAAGCTGATCTTGGGGTTGTCCGTTGACGTTCAGTCGATAACCGGGAACAGGGTTGTATACTCCCTGTCCTTTAAAGCTCACCCAATGGTCGAAACCTGGGCGCGGCGCGTCACTCGCTCGCCCCATATGCCATTTGCCAATAAAGCTCGTCTCGTATCCAGCCTCCTGCAGATAACTTGGAAAAAAAGTGAGGCCCGCTTCCGATCCGTCGTTGTTGTCCACGATACGGTGATTGCGCGCCGACTGACCCGTCAGAATCGTGGCACGACTAGGCGAGCATAGAGAGGTTGTAACTACGGCGTTGGGCAAATACAACCCACCCGCCGCGAGCGCGTCTAGGTTTGGCGTTTGCACATCCGGATTTACAAAGCCAAGCGCGTCGTAGCGCAGATCGTCCACCAAGATAAAAATGAGGTTTGGTTGCGGTTGAGCTGACACTAACGTATGCGTCACCATTATTGCGATGGCCCCAACACCCCTGGCCCAATGTAACATCACGACCTCGTGCAAAAAGAAATTGAATAACCCACCCGCATCCAAAATGCAAAATATCGCATCTTGCGTGACGCGACACCGGCAAATCGGAGTGAACAACAGAATGCGTCGGCCTAGGCGCGCGTCTCGCAGCATTCGGATATTCGAGACCGGCTAAGCGGTTGATCCAACATTGTTTGAACAACTGAACCGCAGCAAAAAGACGTCGCGCAACGCCGATCAATGAAGCTATCGCCAGCGCTGCCGATATCCTCGCCACGCCGGTGGCAATTCTTTGCCTTTCAGAGTGGATCTTACAGAGAAAAATCTTTACTTAACCCGTCAGCCCTCTGCCGGGAGTGCGGCCGACTCGAGCAACCTTAGCAACCGGTCTGGAGACTCATCGGCCTGCAGTATTTCTCTATGTACCGATTTCACGAAACCTTCGGTAACGCTACGATCCAGGAACCTGAGCAAGTCATCATAATATCCTTGCACGTTCAGGAGACCGAGCGGTTTTTGATGTAAGCCAAGTTGCGTCCAGGTCCATACTTCAAAGAGCTCTTCTAAACTGCCCAATCCTCCAGGAAGCGCGACAAAGGCATCTGCATATTCGGCCATGGTCGCTTTACGGGTGTGCATGCTGTCGACAATGATCAACTCTGTGAGGTGCATATGTACGAGCTCAACGCGCTGTAAATACTCAGGCAAAACACCGATCACTTCCCCACCATTGGCAAGCGCAGCATCCGCCACTTCACCCATCAAGCCCACCGATGCGCCACCAAAAACCAACCGAGACCCACGTCCCGCGATGGCCTTTCCTAACGTTCGCGCAGCGCTCGCGTATGCCTTGCGTAGCCCAATACTGGATCCTGCGAAGACACATATCGTATTAATTTTGCCGCTCTCCCATGGTCTACCCAACATTCAACACCACCTCATCATGCGTTTCCACAAAAGGCGCCGATACAACGCTACCGGTACTCGCGGTTAGTACTCTCCCTGACCTTGCTTGGCGCAATTATGCCAACAACAAACGCAAAACCAGATCTAGAGTCGGGCGATTGGATCGACCTCTTTAACGGTCAGAATCTAGAGGGCTGGACGGCCAAAATTCGTGGACGGGCGCTGGGAGAAAATTTTGCCAACACATTCCGAGTAGAAGATGGGCTGCTCAAGGTACGCTACGATCAGTATGAGCGTTTCAACGACCAGTTCGGTCACTTATTCTTCGCAAATCCTTATTCGCACTACGCGCTACACATTCGTTACCGATTTATCGGCGAGCAGGTTCACGATGGTCCAAAAGGTTGGGCAGTACGCAATAGTGGCGTGATGCTCCATTCGCAAGATCCACAGAGCATGGCGCTGGATCAGGAATTCCCAAACTCAATCAAAGCCCAATTTTTAGGCGGCCTGCGCGATGATAAACCCAGACCCACCGCCAACCTCTGTACGCCAGGAACACATGTAGAGCTAGACGGCGAACTATTCACTCCCCACTGTACCTACTCTCGCTCTGAAACGTTGCACGGCGATCAATGGGTAGACGTGACGGTCATAGTACTTGGCTCCGGTACCATTCGGCATCTTGTCAACGGCGAAGAGGTGCTTTCCTAGCGCCGACCCCAACTCGATGAGACTAACGCACAGAGCGAAAAGACCATTTACCTCGATTCCGGGTATCTGGCTCTGCAAAGCGAATCTCACCCAATTGATTTTCAGTTCGTACGCTTGTTAACCCTGGAAGGTTGCACCAAGCCAACAGCTACGAACTACAAGCCCTATGCGGTTAAAGAAGGCACCTGCCTTTTTCAGTAAACCCTCGAGCAATCGCCTCAATCGCAGAGACTACGCTGCGCCCTGCTGCAACAACTCCTCGATTGGATCGCCGCTTTCATATCGCTCGAGCATCTTATCCGCATCAAAGCTGACACCGATGGGATTTTGACTAAACGCTTCGGATTGCATAAAGCCTTGCAGCTCTTCCTTGGTCGGATAATTTTCGACTTGGAATTCAACCCGCATGCCATCGGGATCCTCGTAATACAACGAAGTGGTTAAACCATGATTGATCGGCCAAACGGGCACGATACCCTCGCTTTTCAAACGCTTGTAGGTACTCATCAAATCACCTAGAGAATTCAATGTGTAAGCAACATGATCCATCCCGGGCGCTGTTTTTGAGAGCTTTTCATCACCCTGATTTTGCACCAAGGCGAGACGGTGATGCTCATCATCATAGGTCATGAACGTAATCATCGGGTTCTCATGGACTGGCTCCATACCCAACACTGTGGCGTACCATTGGGCTGATTTTACTTTGTCCGAACATCGAATGACGAAATGAGCGAACGAGCCTGGCTTCACCAATTCCGTACTAACTTCTCTGGTCATCACTGACTCCCAATATAAGAAACCTATTTGCTAAAGGCTTGTGCAAGTTTGTACTGCTCGAGCAGGTCGGAAACGACACCCGGAGTATCTAACGCCGTGATTCGATTTGCCACCATTTGTCGTGCCTGCTCGGGATAGGGCCTGCTCAGATAGCTGACTTCTTCACCGTATATGTTGGCGTGAAACGCTTTTGCCCCAGCGTGTTGTGCGGCTTGGTTGCCGAGCACATAGGGCACGTATGTTGTCGCCATTTCACCCAAGAGATGCCGCGCGAACGCTGTGCTTTCGGGTAACGGCACAAGATCTCCACCGCCTGTCCACGTGTCAGCACGGCGCTCAGCCCAATCTAACACGACCGGAAAATCGGCAACGACTCGTTTCGGGTCTGGGTCCATGTTGGTGTGAGCGCGCAGTCCTCCTAAGACAATACAATCAAGTGCCGTCGGCCGATCGCCTAACAGAAAGTCTGTCTCTTGAAGTTGCGCTTCAGCGGCGGCCAGTACGCGAACGTATTCATCTTCCGCCGCCTGACGTTGCTGGTCAGAACCGGTGCCAGTTGCCCGGCACGCACGCGGCCCCCATTCGGCCACGCGCGCGGCAGCTGCCTCATTGCCCATGGCCATGCGCAAGGAGGCAAACTTGGCACTCTCAGGATAGTGCCAACGGTAGTGCACCATAACCCTCGCGATCCACTCATCGAAATGTTCCTCAAGGATGTGTACCAAAACCCCATGTTCACCCGCAGGAAACATCTCGCGGCCAGGGAAGCGACCATCCAACAAACCCATGATCGGCGTGGTATCTGCAATCAGCCAATTCTCGGGCGTGGCCAACACCGGTACTTGATGTGTACCTGAGCGCGTTTCGAGCAACGTCGCGTCGGCTTTCGCCTTAGGCACCAACTCAAAAGGTGCTTTGTAGAAAATAAGCGCTGCCTCTAATTTGCGCGTAAAAAGACTCAATTCGCCACCGTAGAGTGTGTACATATCTCTCCCGTTACTCGTTTTGGCACAACATTTATAAACCCAGTTTAAATGAGTGTTAGCATCAATGGTTCGTTTTTCAGCCGGAATACCGTCATGCAAATCATCGATCTATCTGTCGCGATCGAGAACAATGAGCACACAGACCACCCTGGCGGTGCGCCGAAGGTTACGTACCGAAACCATCAGGAAACCGCCGGTGGCTTAGCGCATTTTTTCCCCGGTCTCAAACCCGATGAGTTACCAGACGGGGAAGGCTGGGCGGTAGAGAGCATCACGCTGTCGACTCACAACGGCACACATATGGATGCGCCTTGGCACTTTCATTCCACCACAAACAATGGTGCAGACCCGGCACCTACGATCGATCAAACCCCATTGGAGTATTGTTTCCAACCCGGTGTCAAACTTGATTTTCGCAATTATGAAGACGGCTACCTCGTCAGTGCGCAGGATATTGAAGATGAACTGAACCGCATTGATCACGAACTGAAACCCCTCGACATCGTTCTCGTCAATACGCGGGCCGGTGATGTGTTCGGCCAGCCGGGCTACGTCGATGCAGGATGTGGCATGGGGCGCGAAGCGACTATGTACCTCACCGAAAGAGGGGTTCGCGTCGTCGGTACGGATGGTTGGTCCTGGGATGCGCCGTTTAACCATACCGCAAAAAAGTGGGCAGAGCAGCGAGACCCATCGATGATCTGGGAGGGCCACAAAGCGGGACGAGAAATCCCATATTGGCAGATGGAAAAACTGAATAACCTTGCCGCTCTTCCGGGCGACGGATTTACTGTTGCCTGTTTTCCGGTGAAAATCGCTGGCGCCTCTGCTGGATGGACTCGTTGTGTCGCGCTATTAGACGGCTAACCACAGGTGCACCAGTGCCGTGCAATCAGACACCCCACGACAGGGATCGTTTTTCGCCACCAGCTGCCAACTTTACCGCTGCCCTACAAAAAAGAAAATTAGGGTGGTAAAAAGAGACCTTAAACGTCAACGGTAGCCCTTAGGAGCCAACTTTGTCACACGCTGTATCGTCTTATGTCGAAAACGCCAACTTAGCCAGCCAAACAGTTCACGACGCAGATTCGCACGTGATGGAACTGCCTACAAAAATTGTCGATTACTTCGAACAGTCTTACCTCGACGATTTTGCCAAATACGCCAACAAGGCAATCACCGTCACTAAAGATCTCGATGTCGCAGTCAACAAACATGACGACCCTGACTTTCGCGCAAACGACGAAGCGCAATTGTTACTGCGCAAAAATCATCTCGCCCTGGGGTCTTTTCGTAAAGAGGATCGCCCCCAGTGTTTAGATCTCCTTGGCTTTACAAGCCAACTGGTCTTCACTACAGCCGCATTGGGCAATTATGGGTTGGATGACACGCATCCGTCGCTCGCAGGCCAGGCTGCCAGGGCTCACAATCGCATGAACGCTGATTTCTGCTCCGTCGACAAACGCTTACTCGCAACCGGTTATGTCCCCTTGTCCGACATCGAAACCGCACCCGCCATCGCCCAAGAGGCAATCAATCTTGGGTGCAAGGGTCTCATCATTCCATCAAAGTGCCCCAGCACACACAGCCCAACACATATCGGCTTTGATTCGATTTGGGCTATGGCCGAGGAAGCGGGGATTCCAATACTCTTCCACGTCGGCGGCGAAACAAAGATGCCCGCGGCTTATACTGAGAACGGCCTGCCTAAGGTTAAAGACTTTCACGGCGGCGACGAGAATTTTACGGGGCTTTCCTTCATGACGATCCCACTGGCTGTCTGGCAGACCATGGCGGCATTCGTCTTTGACGGCGTCCTGAGTCGCTTCCCCAACCTTATGTTTGGTGCCATCGAACTAGGCGCCGGCTGGTTACCCAGCTGGATGCAGTTTCTGGATTCCGGCTTCGAAGCTTTTCGCAAAGGCGAAGAGCGACTGCAAAAACTGCAAGAGCTACCGAGCGAGATCGTTAAACAGCAATTTAGGGTCACCCCCTACGCCCACGAACCAACCGGTTGGATCACGCAAAACACGAGTCCAGACATGCTGCTATTTTCTTCAGATTTTCCGCATGTCGAAGGCGGCCGCAACCCACTCAAACGTTTTGAGGACAATATGCCTGACCTGACGGATGCGGACAAAAGGAAGTTTTATCGCGATAACTTCATCAGTTTGATGGGGAACGGCCTGGATCAATCACTCCGCGATCACCCATCAGCCCTCTAACCTCCATTTACTAACGTTTACAAAACGACCAAATTGCCGCATGGTGCCTGGCCCCTCTGCTTTTGGCAGTAACACTTGGTAAGAGCTGAGCGACGACCCCTATGGAAAGCAAGCGTCACGCGCTGACCTTCGTTACGATTACCGTATTTATCGACTCCCTTGGCTTCGGCATCATCATGCCTATCTTGCCGCAATTCCTAATGTCCTTGGCAGACATCAATCTGTCCGAAGCATCAAGTATCGCCGGTTATTTGGTCGTTTCCTACGCACTGCTACAGTTCGTCTTCGCCCCTATTCTCGGCAATTTGAGCGACCGCTTCGGACGCAAACGCGTCCTATTGGTCTCCCTGGCGATGTACGCCGTTAATTATCTGATCGCGGGGTTCGCAGGCACTCTTTGGGTACTGTTCATTGGTCGTATTTTGACCGGAATCACAAGCGCGACACACGCGACGGCCAATGCATTGATCGCGGACGTGAGCCCGCCCGAAGAACGCGCTCAGAATTTTGGCTTAATCGGCGTCGCGTTCGGTCTTGGTTTTATTGTCGGACCAAGTCTAGGTGGGGTGGTCGGCGCCTTTGATCTAAGGCTACCGTTCTTCCTCGCAGCCGGATTTGCCACCATCAATACGATGTATGGCTTTTTTGTTTTGCGTGAAACGCTGCCTGAAGATCGGCGCAGACCGTTTGATTGGCGACGCGCAAATCCTGTCGGGATGCTCATGCAGTTACGCAAATACCCCATCCTCGTTGGCCTGGTCTTTGTGATGTTCATCTACAACATCGCCCACCAGGTGTATCCGTCAAACTGGAATTTCTACACGATCGAAAAGTTTTCTTGGACACCACTAGAGGTCGGGCTGTCGATGGGGCTGGTGGGCGTCCTAGCCATCTTCGTACAGGGCTATCTTATCCGGGTCGCGATTCCAAAGTTGGGAGCTCCAACGACAGCATTTATCGGTTTTAGCGCCCAGGCACTGGCCTACTTAGGCATCGCCTTTTCAGGCAGTTCGATGGCGCTCTATATGTGGTGCGTCGTCTCAGGGTTCGCGGGCCTGGTTGGTCCCGCGGTGGCCGGGATCATGTCAAATCAAGTCCCACAAAACGAACAAGGGGAACTACAAGGCCTCAATGCAAGCATGGGCAGCATTGCTGCGATCATCGGTCCGCTCCTGATGACTCAATCGTTTACCTTCTTTACCAGCCCGGAAGCACCGCTATACCTACCAGGTATTGCCTTCATCATTGCGGGTTCGCTCGCCATCATTGCATTGCTGGTTTTTGTCTCAAACCTGCGTGTGCTCGGACCGAGCGGATCCACCCAAAAGCCATAGAACTGTGAGCATGGCGGTAACTAAAGCACGCCCGTCGCCCGTTTTTGAGCACATGAGCACAACTACCCAAACCAAGTTAAAATGGAGCATTGCCAATGACTGATGTCGTCTCTCTCAACCGTAAAGCGTGGGATACGCAGTCCATCCGCGGCGAGTCCCGCTGGGTTCAACCCATTTCTTGCGACGAAGTCAGCGCCGCTCGAGCCGGACAATGGTCGGTCATACTGACCCCCAACAAGCCAGTTCCAGAGCACTGGTTTGGCCACATCGCGGACCAAGATGTCCTCGCACTGGCATCCGGTGGAGGTCAACAGGTGCCCACCCTTGCCGCCGCCGGCGCAAACGTCACAAGTTTTGATAACTCACCCGCTCAGTTACAAAAAGACCGTGAGGTTGCGGATCGAGAGGGCCTTGACATCCATTTAGAACAAGGTGATATGGCCGATCTCTCTCGCTTCTCCGCAGAGCGTTTCGATTTAATTTTTCACCCTATCTCGAACGTATTTACACCAAACATCACCCGCGTTTGGCAAGAATGTGCCAGGGTGCTAAGGCCGGGCGGGCGTCTCTTAGCAGGTTTTATGAATCCTGACTTCTTCCTTTTTGATCACGAAAAATTAACCACTGATAATCCAATCGAAGTCACCTTCGAACTTCCTTATAGCGACCTTGATCACCTAAGCGAGGCAGCAATCGCCGTGCGCGTGGAGAACGGTGAAGCCATAGAGTTCGGACACTCTTTAGACAATCAAATCGGCGCCCAGATCGCCGCGGGGTTTAAGATTTCCGGCTTCTATGAAGATCGCTGGAGCAATGAAGCATCTCCTCTAAATCGTTATATGCCGACATCGATGGCTACCCTTGCTATTAAAACCGACGAGGGCTATTAAAAGCGACAGGGCCACATCTCCGTAAAGAAGGCATCCAGCAGTTTTCGCATTGAACGGGACATCGGTTACTGCGCAGCGATCGCTGACCGTCGCGCTATACACGCTTCAGGCACGACCAATTAAAGCGACAACATGATCATACTCCCCGAACAATGCGTGCCCGAAGCGAAGATCGAAGTTCGCCATACCTGACCCCGTCGCGCGAACTACGCGCCTTGCGCACCTGCATTCGCCTGTGACAGTGGTCTAGATCCACCCGCTGCAACCCTAGTTATAGTCGACCTAGTTGACCCCGCTATAACGCATGAAATCGAGGGGATTACAAAGAGCCTAGCAAGCGGCGAGCGGCTCTCGCGTGATCCGCGTCGCCACGGCTCGATCACCCCTTCGTTTCGACAATAAAATGTCGTTTTGTTAAGCAACTTCCTGTTATAAAGTGTTCGCGTGAGTAACGCTTAAGTTCCCATTCCTTGCTGGAGGCGGCTATGTTTGGTAGAGATTCGAACAAAAAAGACGGTGAACGATTCGAAGAACACTCAAACGAAGAATCCGGTCACGCGGGCGGCGTGTCTCGTCAAACCCGGTCCTCTAATCTTTCCTCAAATCAGTCAATATCTCGGAGTACAGCCATGATTGGACAGTCAATTCAGATAAATGGCACCATCACAGGCGCCGAAAACCTAGTGATAGAGGGCACGGTAGACGGATCAGTCGAGTTGCCAGACCAAGATTTAACCATCGGTGAGTCTGGTCAAGTGACCGCTAACCTAGATGCCAAAAACGTGACCGTCAACGGTCAAGTTACCGGCGACATCAAAGGCTCTGAGAAAGTCGTCATCTCCAAAACCGGACGCGTGAAGGGCAATATTACCGCCCCTCGAGTAACGCTCGAAGATGGAGCCAAGTTTAAGGGCAGTATCGATATGGACCCCGGCGAGAGCGCAAGACCTGCGGCAAAGATAGCGCCCACGGCCGCTGCTCTTTCGCCCGAGGTCAAACAAGAAGCATCCTAACGTGGCTTTCCGGCGTCGCCAATCCACGCCGGAAAAACAAGCGAGCGCAACAAGTACACCGCAACGGATTCAAAGCCGTTTGCTGCCGCAGCTATTCTCCGATATTGATGAGAGACAGCACATCCACGTACTCGATCTCGGTGCAGGGTCTAACGCCACATTGTCATTTTTCGGGCAGCTAGACACTGCGACAAAAATAACCTTCGCAGATACCTCAGACCTCTGCGACGAACTCGCGCCCTTAACCGACCAAGCGCCCTTCGATTTCATCCACGCTGTGCAAACGTGGCAGCGCCACCTGGGCCTTCAGCCCCAGGATCAAATCGACTATCTACTGATGTGGGATTACCTACATTACTTTGAGCCTGGCATCATCGAAGCGTTATCAACTGCGCTGCAGCCGCACGTGCACCGCGAAAGCCGCGGCTACGGTTTTGGCAGCCTGCATTCTGGCAAACCTATCCGGGGCGGGGTCTACGCAATCGGTGACGAAAATTCGGTTACCCTCACGCCGGACCCAATAACCCTCCCCCACGCACATTCACAGCAAGTGATCGCAGATAACTTCATCTGCATGCACATTACACGCGGGACGTTACTACGGGAGGGGCATCTCGAACTGCTGTTTGAAGCCTAGATTCGCTATGCTATCTTGCAGCCACTCAACTGCAAGTTGGCGAAACGCGAGATGACCAACCCCGTCGCTGTTGATCAGATTTTTCACGCTCTGGCCGATGCCAACCGTCGGCACATTCTAGAAACGCTCGGCAACCAAGGTCCAAAATCGGCCTCAGCCTTGGCCGCTAATGCGCAAATATCACGCCAAGCTATCGCCAAACACTTGGTCATCATGGAAGCTGCCGGATTGCTGAATCGGGCCCGGTTTGGTCGTGAAGTACTTTTCGCTGTTGATCCACGACAGATTTCAGCAACCGGGCGCTGGATGCAGCGTATCGCCGGACGTTGGGAGCATAAGATCAACGAGGCGGCCACAGCATAAGCGCGGGCGTCTGCCGCTTGTATTTTTGGTACGCTGCCTCATCCCCCCAAATCTTATCCGCTCTTCTTTCTAGAAGCGGGACGCCACTAATCAAGGTCAACTGAGCAATCACAAAAAGCGGTGCGACCAAGGTGAACATCTGATTACCAAGCAGTGCGGGAACCGCCATCAAAGCAACGCCAGCCCACAGCAAAATCTCACCGAAGTAGTTTGGGTGACGCGACCATGCCCACAACCCTGACTGAATAAATCGACCGTCGTTGTTCGGGTCTGCCTTAAACGCCGACTTTTGTCGGTCCGCTATCACCTCCACGGCAAACCCAAAACACCAAACGCTGAAGCCCACAAACAATGTCCAATCTGGTGGTGCAACCTTTGAACTGGTTAGCGCTGCCAAACCGCAGGCGGCCGTGACAAAGACCCAATTAGCTTGCATTGTCCAAGTCATTAGCAACCAGGTGAACGACTGTTTGATGTAACGAAAGCGCCGATCTTCGCCTGATTTAACAATCCGACCGTGTAAGAAGGGACCAAGGCGCAACGCCCAAACGATAATGGCTGCGCTGATCAACAATGCCCGCAAGTCAAAATTTCCGGACACCACTAGTGCCAACAGGGTGACAAGAACGAACGTGATACTGCCGACAAGATCGAAGAGTTTTTCGGATCGGTTGAGCCAGGAATGAATGAACATCAACCAATTCACCCCGAACGAGAGGAACATCAGGAGCACAAAAAGAGAGAGCCCGGCGACCTGCTCACCTTGATCACTCCCGATGAACGCAAACACTAATGAAATGAACAACGCCAGAAAAATACCGCCTATCTGTTGGCCTAAAGACATGGATAAGACTCTTGAAATTTTGATTTACCCTTTGTAGCCTTTTCGCGCTCGGATTTCGAGTGCAATTCTCGCCTACTGTCGGCCATACTGCCGATCCCACGTAGTTAGTTGATCTGTTAAACCCACATGCCATACC